>JAGBVD010000190.1 GCA_017630495.1 Oscillospiraceae bacterium | reverse complement strand
TTGCTGATAAGGCAGAAATGGCTGACCTTCAGATGTCCCCACTTTTTGATGTCGCTTAACTCCTCCAGGTCCACCTCCACACCGGTGAGCATCAGAAAGTCTTCCTGATTCAGGTGCTGGTGGTTGGCAATATAGCTATGGTCGGTTATGGCAAGGATGCTGTAACCCTTTTCTTTATAAGCGTCCCGGACCTGTTCGGGGGTCAGAACGCCGTCGGAGCAGGTGGTGTGGGTGTGCAAATTGGCTTTATAAAACTTGGGTACATTGGGCAGTAAATATTTCATAATCATTGCATCCTTTCCAGTTTCTGCAGAAGTTCTTGGAAATAAGTCGGCAGGCCTGCCTGGACGATCACCGGGTGGCCGTCTTTGGGGTGCTGGAAGCACAGAAGACCTGCGTGAAGCACCTGGCTGTCCTGGCCCAATTCCGGCTTTTTATGGCCGTAGACCGTATCTCCCAAAATGGGACGGTGCAGGTGGGCCATATGGACGCGGATTTGGTGGGTGCGTCCGGTTTCCAGGCGGCAGCGCAGGTGGGTGTAGCCCCGGTAGCGCCGAATGACCTCCCAATGGGTCACCGCGTGGCGGCCGCCCCGGGCGGTTACGCACATCTTCTTCCGGTCCGTGGGGTGGCGGCCGATGGGGGCATCTACTGTGCCGCTGTCTTCGGCCATATTGCCGCAGACGATGCACTCATATGTCCGGGCCATAGTATGGTCCTTTAACTGGGAAGCCAGCATCAGGTGGGCGTGGTCATTTTTGGCCACAGCCAGCAGACCGGAGGTGTCTTTATCGATCCGGTGGACGATACCCGGGCGCAACTCTCCGTTGATACCGGAAAGACTGTCGCCCATTGCGTACAAAAGACCGTTTACCAGCGTGTCATCCTCGTGACCGGCGGCCGGATGGACCACCAAACCCTTTGGTTTGTTGATCACCAGCACATCTTCGTCCTCATAGACGATCTCCAAGGGAATCTCTCTGGGGGCGATATCCACCGGCTTTGCCTCGGGAATGGTGACGGAGATCCGGTCCCCTTCCGCCAGTTTATCGTTTTTCTTGCCCGGCTTGCCGTTTTTTAATACATTGCCGCCTTCAATCAGCTTTTGGGCGCCGCTGCGGCTGATGTTTTCGATAGACCGGGCCAAAAAAGCGTCCAACCGCTCCCCGGAAACCTCTGCAATCAAAATCATTTTTTATCTTCCTTCCAGAATTCCCGGTTGAAAAACAGCAAATGGATCATCAGCGCAAAGCAACCGACGCAAATGGCGCAATCGGCCACATTGAACACCGGAAAGTTCATAAATTCCAGGTTGATCATATCCACCACATAACCCAGGCGCACCCGGTCGATCATATTGCCCAGACCGCCGGCAAAAATAGCCGCAATACACCACCGGTCAAAGGTGGTAAAGGGCAGGCGCTTTTTGGAAAACTCCCAAATAATACCTACAGTAAAAGCAAGGAAAATCAGCGCAAACAGCCAACGCATTCCCTCAAAAGAGGAAAAGGCCGCGCCGGTATTTTGCACATAGGAAAGGTTAAAAAGGCCCTCGATGGCCGGAATGTGTCCGTATAGGGGAATGTTCTCGACCACCCAAAATTTGCTCCATTGATCCAGCACTACGATCACAGCTGCCATCAACGCCATAAAAAGATACATCATACCCAGACTCCTTTCCGTAAAAACTGCAAATATTCTACCACTGCGGCAGAAGATTGTCAAACATAACACTTGCTATTTTGGGTCCTTGTGGATATAATTACTCTGTATAGTTATAAGTATAAGTATGCTCTTTTGAAGCTTTGAAGGAGGAATCGGGATGAACCCCATTTATGTTACCGGACACAAAAACCCCGACACAGACTCCATTGTGGCAGCGATGGCTTATGCTGCACTGCGCAACGCTCTGGGAGATCGGGAATATGAAGCCGCCTGCTTGGGCCGGGTTTCCGACGAAACCCAAACCGTGCTGGACCGTTTTGGTTTCCAGCCGCCGAAGCGTATCGGTAATATGTACACCCAGGTCAAGGACCTGGAATTTGACACACCGCCGCTGCTGAGCACTGCGGTGACCGTTGGCCGGGCCTGGAAGGTCCTGCGGGAGCAAAAACACCTTTCTGCCGTGCCGGTGGTCAACGAGGACGGCACGCTCCACGGTATGCTCTCCCGGGAGAATGTGGCAAGCTACAATATGACCAAGGCCACCTCCTCGTATCTGGAGCCGGTGCCGCTGTTTAATGTGCTGTCTGTTTTGGAGGGCCGTATCTTAAACGATGCCGGCGACAAGATCGATATGATCTCTGGTGAGGTGACCGTTGCGTTGCCCCAGGATCAGGAGAATCTGCTGTTTAACAAGAAAGATTCTATCGTCATTTGCGGTAGCCAGCCGGATATGATCCGCCGGGCGCTGGAAATGAATGTTAACTGCCTGGTGCTGTGCCAGACGGAACTGAGCGAAGAGCTGCAAAAGCTGCCCACCGACACCTGCATTATTGCAACACCTTTCGATGCCTACCGCACCATCCGTCTGATTTTTGAGTCTGTTCCGGCAGGCCGAATCTGCAAAACGGACGATATCGTAGGCTTCCACCTGGAGGACCGGGTAGACGAGGTTAAGGAAAAAGTGCTGCAGTTCCGCGCCTCCTGCTACCCCATTTTGGATGAGGAAGAGAAGGTCGTGGGCGTTTTGACACGGTATCATTTGCTGCGCCCCCGGCGCAAGCGCGTGGTACTGGTGGACCACAACGAGATCGCCCAATCTGTGCCCGGACTGGAAGAAGCAGACATTCTGGAGATCATTGACCACCACCGTCTGGCAGATATCCAGACCAACAATCCTATTTATGTGCGCAACGAGCCGGTAGGCTCAACCAATACCATCATCGCCAGTATGTTCCAGGACCGGGGCTTGATGCCCTCTGCCAATATGGCCGGTATGATGGCGGCGGCGATTTTGTCTGATACCGTTATGTTCAAGTCCCCCACCTGCACCAACCGGGACAAGGTGGCGGCAGAGCGCATGGCCAGAATCGCCAATGTGTCTTTGGAGGATTTGGGAAAAATGATCTTCTCCGCGTCCATTGAAAACAAGTCCGCCCAGGACCTGCTTTTCCTGGATTACAAGGAGTTCCACATTGCCGGCTACGATTTGGCGGTGGCCCAGATCACCTGTATGGACAGTCCCAATATGCTCGCCCGGAAGGAAGAGTTCCTGGAAATTATGCGCAAGCTTTCCAAGGAAAAGGGTTTTGCAATGGTGATTCTGATGCTGACGGACGTGCTTTTGGAAGGTACTCAGCTGATCTATGTGGGCAGCGACGAGACCATCCAGCAGGCATTTACCGTGCAGCCGAAGGATAACACGGTATTTTTGCCCAACATTATGAGCCGTAAAAAGCAGGTCATTCCGATGCTGTCCACTTTGTGGGGTTAATCGGAGCATATCATTTACGAAAGGAGGCAGGTATGGGTTTTGAAACACTTTTGGGAAATGCGCGGCTGAAAGAGAATCTGCGCGCCGGTGTCAGCCGGGGCAAGCTTTCCCACAGTTATTTGATCTCCGGCCCGGAGGGCGCGGGAAAACGGACGCTGGCCCGGCTTTTGGCGGCGGCGGCCCTTTGCAAAAATGAAAACAAGCCTTGCCTTGCCTGCTCTGCCTGCCGTAAAGTAATGGCCGACACCCACCCGGACTATATCACCGTGGACGACCCGGAAAAGAAGACCGTGTCCGTGGAGCTGATCCGGCAGGCCCGGGCCGATATGTATGTGCGGCCCAACGAGGGCGACAAGAAAATATATTGCATCCCCCGGGCCCAGGATATGCGTCCGGAAGCCCAGAATGCGCTTTTGAAGGTTATGGAAGAGCCGCCGGCATACGGTGTGTTTTTACTTTTGACAGATAACCCGGAAAAGCTATTGCCCACCATCCGTTCCCGGTGCGCCCAGCTGCGGTTGGAGGGTCTTTCTCCGGAAATTATGGAAAGCGCCCTGCAAAAAGCGTTCCCCAATGCCGAGGCCGGGGAAATTCAGGGTGCGATTCGCCGCAGCGGCGGCTACCTTGGTCAGGCAAAGGCCCTTTTGCAGGAGGGCGCGCAGACCGACCCGAAAACAGAAGGATTTGCCGGCAGCTTTGCGAAAAAAGACCAGCTGCTTTTGCTGCAAACCCTGGCACCAATGGAGAAAATGCACAGAGAACAGCTGATTCCTCTGCTGCAGCAATGGAAAGAGATATTACTGCAGGCGCTGACCTACCGCAGCGGTGTCCAGGCCCAATCGGCACTGGCCCAGAGCATTGGAAGCGCCCGCAGCGCAAAAGAGATTTTAACAGCGATCCGTCACCTGGACACTGCCCAGGAGTATGCCCAGGGCAATGTGTCCGTGGGCGCAATCTGCGGCTACCTGGTGTGGGCGCTTCGATAAAATATACAAGGAGACCAATATGAGCGAACAAGAAAAAGCACTTCCGGAGAGAGTGGAAGTGGTGGACATCCAGTTCCGCCCCGGACAGAAGGTATATTTCTTTGATCCTGCCGGGATCACTTGCAAAGCCGGCGACCATGTGATCATCGACACCTCCAGAGGCTTGGAGTACGGCATCTGCACCGGCGGCAACCATAAGGTGGCCCAGACCGATGTGGTGGCGCCGCTGCGTCAGGTGGTGCGGCTGGCCACCGAGGAGGATGAGAAAACTGCCGAAAAGAACAAGCAGACGGAAAAGAAGGCCTTTGCCCTTTGCGAGGAGAAGATTCGGGAGCTTAATCTGGATATGCAGCTGGTCAGCGCAGAGTGCGCCTTTGACGGCAGCAAGATCCTGTTCTTCTTTACCGCAGAGGACCGGGTGGACTTCCGGGAACTGGT
Organism: Oscillospiraceae bacterium; assembly: GCA_017630495.1. Lineage (GTDB taxonomy): Bacteria > Bacillota > Clostridia > Oscillospirales > Oscillospiraceae > Faecousia. The sequence goes on along the minus strand of JAGBVD010000190.1, from coordinate 1,530 downwards.
AAAGAATTTGGCAGCAGCGCTGCACAGCCGTATCGAACTGCGCCAGATTGGCGTCCGGGACGAGGCAAAAATGGTAGGCGGCCTGGGTATTTGCGGCAGACCGTTCTGCTGCAGCAGCTTTCTGGAGGAGTTTTTGCCTATGTCCATCAAAATGGCAAAGACCCAGAATTTAAGCTTGAATCCTACCAAGATCTCCGGCACTTGCGGCAGACTGATGTGCTGTCTGCGCTATGAGCAGGAGGCCTATGAAGATCTTCTGCGGACAAGCCCCAAGGCGGAGTCCTTTGTGGACACCCCTGACGGTCGCGGTACGGTAGTAGAGATCGATCTGCTTCGGCAGCGGGTCAAGGTGAAGATGGAAGACCGGCCCGAGGTCATCGGCACTTATCGTAACGATGAGATTGCAGTTCTTCGCAGCGGCAAGGCCAAAAAGAACGATCCGCCGATCCCGGCAGACCTGGCGCCTATTTCCGGCTGTGGCAGAAAATGTCCTCGCCGGCAGCAGGAGGAAGAAAGCTTGCAGTTAGAGCCGGTGCGTTTCCGTTACAGCACCGAGCAGATCGTTCCGGAGGAAGCGCCGGAAGAAGCAGTGACCGAGCCGTCTGAAGAACAGACCCAGGAGCGGCAGGGCCGCAGCAGAAACCGCCGCCGCCGCAGACCCGGCAAGCGTCCGGAGCAGGCCCAGAAGGAAGAAAAACCCCAGCAGCCGAAGGAACAGGCTGCGCCTGTTGAGGGTGAGAAGCGCCCCAAGCGCCGCCCCCATTACCGCCGCCGTCGGGGGAAAACGGACAAAACAGAAGAATAAAAAAACCCCCGGGGAAACCCCGGGGAACGATTCGGTATTAAGCTAAAAATTGTGCGGCAGCCTGCTGGAAACGAACAAGCTCCTCCTGGGAGCAGTTGACTTTGACAAACAGCGGCTGTTTCAAATCCAGAGAAAACATACCGATAAAACTTTTGCCATTGATCTGTTGCTTTTCGTTTTCTACGATCACATCAAAGGGCTGTACTGTGGCCATTGCCACGAAGTCCTTGATCTGGCGAAAGCTCTCTATTGTAATAGAAAACCGATGCATAAGTGCGCTCCTTTGTCACGAAATGTACTTTTTGCCGAACTTATGGGGCAAAAAGCGCAGCATAACACATTATAGCAGGTTTTCGGAAGGATGCAATAGGGGGATTTGACGATTTTCACAAAAACGACACCCTATTTTTGGTAAAATTGACTATGAAGTTTGGATTTTACACCCTTGGTTGCAAAGTAAATCAATATGAAACCCAGGCGATGGAAAAGCTGCTGCACGAATGGGGACACACCCTGGGCAGTTTCGAAGAAAGTTGTGATGGGTATATTATCAACACCTGTTCCGTGACAGCTGTGGCCGACAAAAAGAACCGGGCGGTGATCCGCCGGTGCCGGCGGCAAAACCCCAACAGCGTCATCGGTGTCTGCGGCTGCTACAGCCAGCACGCGCCGGAGAAGCTGGAAAACATGGGTGTGGATGTGATCGGCGGCAGCGCCCAGCGGGA
>JAGBVD010000189.1 GCA_017630495.1 Oscillospiraceae bacterium | reverse complement strand
GCCGTCAAGCTGCTGGCCCAAAAGCTGGAAGAAAAGGGCTGCCCCAAGGTGGTCATTCACGACCTGGCCCGGACAGATATGGCCGAGGCTGTGGAGGATGCCTTCCGCTACGGCAAGCTGGTGCTGGCCACCACCACCTACAACGCGGATATCTTCCCCCATATGAAGGAATTTATCCACCACTTGACCGACCGGAACTTCCAAAACCGCACCATCGCCTTGATGGAAAACGGCTCCTGGGCGCCCCAGGCTGCAAAGGTTATGCGGGATATGTTCGCCAAGTCCAAGAACATCACCTTCACCGACACCACGGTTAAGATTCTCTCTGCTCTGAACGAGGAAAGCTCTGCCCAGGTAGAGGCAATGGCAGAAGAGCTGTGCAAAGAGTACCTGGCCCGGCAGGATGCCACCGCCAATAAAAACGACCTGAGCGCGCTGTTCAACATCGGCTACGGTCTGTATGTGGTCACCTCCAATGACGGCAAGAAGGACAACGGGCTGATCGTCAACACCATCTCCCAGGTAACCAGCACACCTAACCGGGTTGCCGTTACCATCAACAAGCAGAATTATTCCCACCATGTGATCAAGCAAACGGGCATTATGAATGTGAACTGCCTGGACATCTCCGCCCCCTTCTCCGTGTTCCAGAACTACGGTTTCCAAAGTGGACGGACGGTAGATAAGTTTGTCGGTATCGAGGAGCTGCGCAGTGACAACGGTCTGCGTTTCCTGCCTATGTACATCAACTCCTTTATCAGCTTGAAGGTGGAAAGCTATGTGGATCTGGACACCCACGGTATGTTTATCTGCTCCGTCGCAGAGGCCCGGGTGATGTCTGACAAGGAGACCATGACCTACACATACTATCAGCACAATGTCAAACCCCAGCCGGAAACAGAAGGCAAGAAAGGCTATGTCTGCAACATCTGCGGTTGGGTCTACGAAGGCGAAACATTGCCGGATGATATCGTCTGCCCCCTGTGCAAGCACGGCGCTGCGGACTTCTCCCCCATCCAGTAATACAAAAGCGTTTAACCCCCACGGGCAACCGTGGGGGTTTTTGTGATTATATCACGGAAGAAAGTCCTGCTTTTGGGTATACTTAGGCTAAGAGAAGTCGAATCCCAATAACCTCAAAAAGAAAGGAGCTGACTTTTATGGCAGCTAGAAATATCAATCAAAAACAATTTCAGGAACTGATTGGCGGCGAGAAGGCCGTTTTGGTGGACTTTTGGGCGCCCTGGTGCAGCTACTGCCGGCGCATCGGCCCGGCCTATGAAAAAGTAGCCGAGCAATACGAAGGCCAGCTGGAAGTGGTAAAAGTCAACATTGACGACGAGCCGGCTCTGGCCAACGAGCAGCACATTGAGGTGATCCCCACCCTGGTGCTTTACCGGAACGGAAATGCTTTGGGCTTTGTGGTAGCTCCGGAATCCAAGGCGGCTATCGATGTATTTATTGAAGAAACCCTGAAAAAAATGAGGACACAATTATGAAGCAGTTTGATACGGTCATTATTGGCGGCGGACCGGGCGGATATACCGCTGCATTATATGCGGCCCGGGCCGGTCTTTCCGTTGCCGTTTTAGAAAAGCTTTCTGCCGGAGGGCAGATGGCGCTGACCACACAAATTGACAACTACCCCGGTTTTGAAGAAGGAGTGGACGGTTTCGACCTGGCCGAGAAGATGCAGCGCCAGGCGGAGCGCTTTGGCACAGAAACGGTGCTGACGGAGGTTTTGTCTCTTGCTCTGCAAAAGCCGCTGAAGGAAGTGCACACTACGGAAGGAACATTCCTTGCAAAAACCGTTATTCTGTCCACCGGTGCCAATCCCAGGCAGCTGGGTCTTGCCAATGAGCAGGCGCTGATCGGACGGGGCGTAAACTACTGCGCTTCCTGCGACGGTATGTTCTACCGGGGAAAGACAGTGGTAGTAGTCGGTGGTGGCAACAGTGCTGTGGCCGATGCCATTACCCTCAGCCGGATCGCCCAAAAGGTGATTCTTGTTCACCGTCGTGACACCCTTCGTGCCACCAAAATCTACCATCAGCAGCTGGAAAACACCCCCAACATTGAGGTGCGTTATAACAGCGTTGTTGTGCAGCTGTTGGCAGAAAATAAGCTCACCGGTGTGATTTTGCAGGATGTCAACACCAAAGAAGAATTGCATCTTCCCTGCGACGGTGTGTTTGTCAGCATCGGCAGAGCCCCGGCATCTACCCTGGCTGCCGGTCAGCTTGACCTTGACGAGGCCGGTTATATCGTTGCCGACGAGAGCACCCGTACCAGCATCCCCGGCGTTTTTGCCGTGGGCGATGTCCGGACGAAGGCTGTACGGCAGATCGTGACGGCTATGGCCGACGGTGCTGCTGCAGTACACTACGCAGAAGAATATTTAAACGAAAATTAGGAGGTAACACTATGAAATATGTTTGTGAGGTTTGCAACTGGGTATATGACGAGGCGCTGGGCTGCCCGGAAGAGGGCATTGCCCCCGGCACCAAATGGGAGGATGTTCCGGAGGATTTCCTCTGCCCGCTTTGCGCTGTTGGCAAGGAGATGTTCTCCGAAGCATAAAATTACCCCCTCGGTTATGTAACCGAGGGGGTTTTGTTTTAGAACATTTCCAGAATTTTATCTTTCGGCTTTACGCCTACAGACTGGTTGACCACCTTTCCGTTCTCCACCACCAGCAGTGTGGGGATGCTCATAATCTGATATTGGATGGCCAGCTCCTGGGATTCGTCCACATCGATCTTAACCACCTTGATGTCCTCCCGCTCCTGGGCGATCTCCTCAATAATCGGTGCAATCATACGGCAAGGGCCACACCAGTTTGCCCAAAAGTCGATAAGCACCGGTTTGTCGGATTGCAGGACCTCCTGCTGAAAGTTCTCTTTATTTACATGGATAATAGACATAGCTTTGTCCTCCTTTTGTTTGGTGTCTTCAGTATAACAGACTTTCCCCAAAAAAACTGTGAGTTTATCACGAAAAACATCGCCCAATTGGGCGATGTTTTTATTTTCTTTATCGCTCTTCCCGGAAGTAGGAAAGACCCAGGCTCTGGGGTGGCTGATGGTCCCGATTTTTCCGCATACTGGTAAAGATCAAAACCAGGATCGTAACCACATACGGCAGCATCTTGAACAGCTCCTTGCCGGCAAAGCTGACACCGGGGATGTAGCTGCTGGCCACATACAGTGCGCCAAAGACAATGGAGCCGATAATTGCCAGATTCGGTTTCCAAACCGTGAAAATAACCAACGCAATGGAAAGCCAGCCGATGGCATCCACACAGTACTCCCAGTTGCCCTTCAAATAGTCCATAATGAAGGACAGACCGCCCAAACCGGCAATGCCGCAGCCAACGCAGGTTGCTACATAGCGATACAAGGACACATTGATGCCGGCGGCATCCGCGGTAGCCGGGTTTTCACCCACAGCGCGCAGGTGCAAGCCAATACGGGTTTTATTCAGTACATAGGTGGTAATCAATGCAATGGCCAAAGCCAGGTAAACGAAAATGCCATGACCCAGGAACAATTCTCCAAACCACTCCAGTTCCGGAATTTCCAGAAGGGGCGCTCTGAAGTATCTGCTGCCCTTGGTGAAAATGATGCTGGCTTCGTTGATAATGTACTCAGACATACCGACGCCCAAAGTAGTAATGGCCAAGCCGGTCATATTCTGATTGGCACGAAGGGTGATGGTCAAAAAGCTAAACAGCAAACCCATTGCTGCAGCGCCAAGGAGCGCGGCAAGCATCGGAATGAGGATTGCCAAGGTGGGGTCAATGTCGATACCCACTTCGGTAAAATACAGATACTCTGCATAACAGCCACAGGCAGCGCCGACGCACATAACGCCGGGGATACCCAGGTTCAAATGGCCGGCTTTTTCGGTGATGGTCTCACCGGTAGAGCCCAGCAAAAAGGTCATACCCAATCGAATTGCACTTACAAGAAAGGCTAACATTACACATTCTCCTTTCTGTTCTTGCGGAATACCACACGGTACTGCAGGAAGAACTCACAGCCGATGATAAACAGCAGGATAATGCCGGTAACAATGGAAGAAATGGAGCTGGAAATCCGGAAATCTGTGGACACCTGCTGGGAGCCCATTTCCAGGAAAATAATCAAAAAGGATGTCAGCACCATATACAGCGGGTCAAATTTACCCAGCCAGGATACCATAATCGCGGTGAAACCACGGCCGCCAACAGTGGTGGTACTGATGGTGTGGTTGGTACCGCCAACCAGCAACAGACCGGCCAGACCGCAGACAGCGCCGGAGATCAGCATTGTGCGAATTACCACTTTTTTCACATTGATGCCGATGTAACGGGCGGTGTTTTCACTTTCGCCCACAATGGTGATCTCATAGCCCTGCTTGCTGAACTTCAGGTAAACATACACCAGAATCGTCAGCACCAGAACGATCAGAACATTCAGCAGATACGCTTGTCCGCCAATAACCGGCAAGCCGAATTCCGGCATAGGGGTCAAAACACCGGAGCCGTTTTTGACAAACACCTTCAAAAAGTATGCTACCAGTTGAGTGGCAACATAGTTCATCATCAGGGTGAACAAGGTCTCATTGGTGTTCCAATATGCCTTAAAAATGGCAGGCAATACTGCCCAGATCATACCGGCCAGCACACTGGCGGCAACCATAACCACGATCAGAAGGCCCAAAGGCAGCACATCACCCAGGAACATCATGGCAGCCACACAAGCCAGACCGCTGATCAGCACCTGACCTTCTGCGCCAATGTTCCAGAATTTCATTTTAAAGGCCGGCGTAACCGCCAAGGACACGCACAAAAGAATCGCTACACCCTGGAGCATATTCCACACACGGCGAGATGTTCCGAAAACACCGGAAATCATAGATCCGTATACAACAACGGGATTTTCGCCTGTGAGCAATGTGATCAGCACACCGCACACCACCAGCGCTGCCAAAATGGCAATGCCACGGACCAGGAGCTTGTAGCCCCAGGTAAGTGTGCCGGGATCCCGCTTAACAATGTGCAGCAGCGGCGTATGTTTTTTCTCACTGGATGCCATTTTGTCACTCCCCTTCCTTGTTTGATTTGGTCATCAACAGACCAATTTCGTCCTTACGGGCGGTGCGGCCATCCACAATACCGGTAACCATACCGGAGTTGATGACCATGATCCGGTCGCACAGTTCCATCAATACGTCCAGATCTTCGCCTACAAAAATAACAGCGACGCCCTGCTCTTTCTGATGATTGAGCAGATTGTAAATGGTATAAGATGCATTCACATCCAAGCCGCGGACCGGGTAAGCAGCCATCAGCACAGAGGGTGCTGCCGCAATTTCACGGCCTACCAAAACCTTCTGGACATTACCACCGGAAAGCTGACGCACCGGTGTAGACGCACCGGGTGTTACCACCTGCAGATCTTCGATAATGTGCTGTGCCAGATCCCGGGGCTCCCGACGGTGCAGGAACATACCGCGGCCCTTCTGGTAGCTTCGCAGCATCATATTGTCCACGATGTCCATATTGCCGACCAAACCCATACCCAGACGATCCTCCGGCACAAAGGACAGACGAACACCCAAATCACGGATTTCAATGGGGGTCTTGTCACGCAGATTCTCGTGGGCATCGGTTTTCGGATCAATATAGGTGATTTCGCCTTCTGTCAAATGGTACAAACCGGCAATGGATTCCAAAAGTTCACGCTGGCCGGAGCCGGCAATGCCGGCAATGCCCAAAATTTCACCGGAGTAAGCGGTGAAGGATACGCCATTCAAAACAGGTTTTCCTTCATCATTCACGCTATGCAAATTCTTGACAACCAGGCGTTCCTTGGTGTCCTTCGGCTCAGAACGGTGGATATTCAGTTCCACCTTAACACCCATCATCATTTCGGTCAGGGAGTTTTCGTCCGCCTCGGCAGTCTGAACAGTACCTACATATTCACCCCGGCGCAGCACCGCCACCCGATCAGACAAGGAAAGCACCTCGTGCAGCTTATGGGTGATGATGATCACAGACTTATTATCCTCGCGCATACGGCGCAGAACATTAAACAGTTTCTCGGTCTCCTGGGGAGTCAGAACGGCAGTAGGCTCATCCAGAATCAGGATATCTGCGCCACGGTAGAGCACCTTGATGATCTCCACCGTCTGCTTTTCGGAAACGGACATATCCGCTACCCGCTTGTCCGGGTCAATGACAAAGCCATAGCGCTGGGTGATCTCAATCACCTTGCGGCGCACATCAGCCAGGCGATAACGGCCTTTATCTTCTACACCCAAAGCCACATTTTCGCAGGCGGTAAACACATCCACCAGCTTAAAATGCTGATGGATCATACCGATGCGATAGGAAAAAGCATCCTTAGGAGAAGCAATGGTTACTTCCTTGCCATCCACATAGATCTGACCCTCGTCGGGAAAGTAAATACCCGCAACCATATTCATAAGGGTGGTCTTGCCGGAGCCATTTTCACCTAAAATGGCCAAAATTTCGCCATGGTATACCTGCAGATCACAGTTCTTGTTTGCTACAACAGAGCCGAAGGTCTTGGTGATACCGCGACATTCCAGCGCCAAAGGTCTTTCCATAATGATTCCTCCGAAACTAGCATTATTTGTATCCGATAATGGCAAAGTCTGACTTTGCCCCTATCGGACAGAAATAACCAAGGATGGGACAGAGCCTTTCGGCCCTGTCCCAGTTGGATAAAAACTTAATTAGAACTTCTCGTTCAGACGGGTAATGCCGTCGATCTTCAGATCAAAGTAAGGAGCAGACTGAGTCTTGGACTCTTCGAAGATGCCGTCAACAACAGCATCGCCGGTAACAGCAGCGCCTTCAACAGTGAAGTTCTTGGTGTCGAATACCTTAACCTTGCCGGACTTCAGATCCTCAACAGCGGTCTTGATAGCTTCCAGAGTGCCCTTTGCAGCAGCGTTCTGGTTGATACCGGTCAGCACAACAGAGCCTTCGTTGATGCCGCCGCACCAGTCGGTGTCGATGGTAGCACCGGTGTTGAAGCACTTGATGATGTAGGCAAAGTAGGGAGCCCAGTCAATACGGGAGGACACGATGAAGGTCTCGGGGCAAGCCTCGAAGGTAGCACCGTTGTAGGAAACGTTGGGAACGCCTGCAGCCTCACAAGCGCCGGGAGCGCCCATGGAGTCAGCGTGCTGGCTGATCAGAACGCACTTTCTTGCGATCAGAGCTTCAGCAGCATTCTGCTCTTCCACTGCGTCGTACCAGGAGCCGGTGAACTGAACTTCCATGGTCACGCTGGGGCAAACAGACTTAGCGCCCAGGTAGAAGGAGGAATAGCCGGAAATAACTTCAGCGTAGGTGAAAGCGCCGACATAACCCATCTTGGCTTCCTCGGCAGTGATCTTCTTAGCCTCGATCATTTCGTTCAGCTTCATACCTGCAGCGATACCTGCCAGGTAACGGCCTTCGTAGATGGAAGCAAATGCATTGTGGTAGTTAGCAACATTCTCCAGGTGAGCCTTGTAGCCGGTAGCGTGGCAGAACTGCACCTCGGGGAACTCCTTAGCTGCCTGCAGCATGAAGTCCTCGTGGCCGAAGGAGTTAGCGAAAACAATGTTGCAGCCCTGGTCAACCAGGTCAGCAGCAGCTTCGTAGCATTCCTTGCCTTCGGGAACGTTGGTCTTGATGATGTACTGGTCCTTGGTCAGGCCCAGAGCCTTGATAGCCTCATCAGCAGCATCCAGGAAGTTCTTGTCGTAAGTGGACTTCTCATCGTGCAGGCAGATGAAGCCGATCTTGAAATCAGCCTTGATCTCAAAATCCTTGGTGATTTCCTTGGAAGCCAGGGGGGACTCGGTCATGCCCTTAGCCTCGTCGCCGTTGGTCTCTTCCTTCTTGGCGCCACAAGCGACCATGGAAAGAACCATCACAACAGCCAGCAGCAGCGCAAACAGTTTTTTCATTTTGTTTTTCCTCCAATTTTCTTCTTTATATTATACTACCTCTTTCCCTCTGTCAGCAGAAAGGGATATTATAAACAATAAAATGACCGACATCGCGCAGGCTTATCCGGTCAATCAAAAAAGGCAGAGTGCAAAAAATGCACGTCTGCCAGCACAAAAACCAATAGTCGCAACTTACGGCGTTGCGGTAGAAACATTTTGGCCCAACGAAAAAATTCGTTACTCAAAAACTATACTGGCATCACTATGAAAATTTCACCTTTATACTACCATAAAACGACTTCTTTTGTCAATCGTTTTCCCGGCTTTTTCCGTCTTTTTACGGCAAAAAGCAAAATTCCCCAAAAGCACCAAAACAAGCTGTTTTTTGCGGGCTTTTTTGTTGCAAAATGTAAAATGAACTGGTATAATGGCAACAATCAAAACAGAAAGGTGTGCGCGGTTATGAATTGCTTGGAGCAAAAGATTTTAACAGACGGTGTGGTAAAGGAAGGAAATGTGCTGAAAGTGGACAGCTTTCTCAACCACCAAATGGATATCACCCTGATGGAGGAGATCGGCAAGGAATTTTACCGCCGTTTTCAGCATAAACCCATCAACAAAATTCTGACCATTGAAGCTTCCGGCATTGCCATTGCCTTTGCCGTTGCCCAACAGTTCCGTGTGCCGCTGCTGTTTGCCAAAAAGTCCAAAAGCATCAACATTGCCGGTGATACCTATGTGGCAGAGGTGGAGTCCTTTACCCACAAAAACCGCAACACCGTTATCGTTTCCAAGCAATTTCTGTCTGAAGAAGATCACGTGCTAATCGTGGATGATTTCCTGGCCAACGGCTGCGCGCTGCAGGGCCTGATCTCCATTGTTGATCAGGCTGGCGGCACTGTAGAAGGTATTGGTATTGCCGTGGAAAAGGGTTTCCAGGTAGGCGGCCAGATCATCCGCAACCTGGGTTATCAGTTAGAGTCCCTGGCCATTGTAGACGCTATGGACCACAAAACCGGCTCTATCACATTAAGAGGTGTCAGATAATGAAAATATTAGTAACCAACGACGACAGTGTGAGTGCACCCCAACTGATTCCTCTGATCCGCTGGTGTCAAAAGTTAGGGGAAATTACCGTTGTTGTTCCCAAGTACGAGCAAAGCGGCAAGAGCCAGGGTGTAGAACTGCTCAAAGGCTTTGAGGTCAAAAAGGTCGACCTGACCCCGGACATTTCCGCCTATGTGGTGGATTCCACCCCTGCCGACTGTGTGCGCTTTGCGGTACTGGGTCTGCAGGAGAAATACGATCTGGTGATCACCGGTGTCAACCGGGGTTATAACATCGGCAAGGACATTCTCTATTCCGGCACTGTCAGCGCTGCCTGCGAGGCCGCCGCCTGGGGTATGAAAGCCATCGCCTTTTCCACCAGCATCAAATATTACGATCAGGCCATCGAGCCGCTGGATAAAGTTTGGGCCTTCTTCCAGGAGCATAAGCTGCTGGATGTCTGCGATCATTACAATGTCAATGTGATTCCCGATGACAAGGGTATTCGCATCGTCCGGATGGGCGAGCGTTATTACTGCGACAGCTTTGTACCCCAGGGCAATGACATCTACAAAGCCCAGGGCAAGCGCGTCTGGCAGGATTCCGGTGAGTTGGTCCTGGACACCGATTGCCTTGTTCACGGATACATCACCATTATGCCCCTGACCTTCAGCCGGGTAAATATGGAGGCTTACAACAAGCTGGTCCATTTATCTCAATAAAACGCATTCCAAACATTTCGCAAATTTTCTTTTGTATATTTTTTACCCCCTTGGCAAACAATACCTCCGAACAATAAATATAGGAGGTAATG
>JAGBVD010000011.1 GCA_017630495.1 Oscillospiraceae bacterium | reverse complement strand
GCTACATCCAGAACATCACCGATAATGGTATTTTTTTCAATTTTAACAGCCATACTATGACCTCCTATTTCATTTCTTGACTCATTATACCCTTATATTATCAAAAATACAAGAGGGAATTTCTATTCTGTTCAGGAGGCTTGGGGAACAGACGGTTGTTGACAAAATATATCATATATACGATAATAAATTTAGAAACCATAATATAAGGAGGTTAGGGACTAATGGAGCAGATTTTAAAAAGAATATCAATCATTTTGTTGATCTCTGCGTTGCTGTTTTGCACCGGATGCGCCCAACAACCGAAGATCGAGGAAACCCATAAGGCCCAGGAGCCGCCGGGGAATGCGGCAATGGTAGACTTGATCGGCAAAACCAAAGACCAGGTGCTGACCACACTTTCCTTGAAGGAAACGGACCTGACCGAGCATAGCCTTTATGTTTATAAGACACCCTTGGAAATTACATATCAAGATGTGAAGATGCATGTGCTGTTGGAGTTCGTGCCTATCGAGGAAGATGGCGAAGATATGTGCGATGGCATTTGGTATTTGGCGCAATATCAGGGCGAACCGGAACGGGCGGCCAAAGAAATGCTGGCTGTTGCGAAAGAAATACAGGCAGCATTTGGAACACCGGATGTGGGTGGTAAGAATGTGGGAGGCAAGCAACCTCCTGCGTGGGAAATGACGGAAAGTGAGCTTTCTGCAGACATTACCAAAGGAGATATGTCAAAATCCTATGCCTGGTATATAGAGCAGCCGGTGAGCGATCATATGAAGGACTATATTAATAAGAAAGCACAGCGACCGGAATATATTCAGAATCAAGTCCCTTATGAGCCTGGGTATCAATGCGAACTGACTTTGACCGCCTTCACTCCGGAGGGAGGAGATACCGTTTCCGCCTATATACATCTACGCTACCAAATCGGCGCAGTAAAGTGATTGACTATAAAACCGCCTGTGGTTTTCCACAGGCGGTAATTTTATCGGTTTTTCCAGGCGAGTACCTGCCGGATGGCGGCCAGTAAGGAATCGATATCCTCCTGGGTGGTCTCCCGGCTGAGGGAGATGCGGAACGCGCCGTCCATAATTTCCGGAGAAAGGCCCATCGCGGTGAGAGTATGGCTGCGGTGGCCCTTGGCGCAGGCAGAGCCGGCAGAAACACAGATACCGGCATCTTGCAAAAGGTTAATGGTGTTTTGCGTCGGCACGCCGGGAATAGACAAGGACAAAATGTGCGGTGCAGCGTGGCTGCCGTTGATCTTTACCTCATCCAATGCAGAAAGCTTGTCAATCAGATTGTCAAGAAGCTCTTTCTCTGTTTTGATATCCTGCGCAAAGGTTTTGCTGACAGCTTCGCAGGCTGCCGCAAAGCCGAAAATTGCCGGGGTTGCCTCGGTACCGCTGCGCATACCGGACTCCTGCCCACCGCCAAGCAAAAGCGGAGGGAAGGACTTCAGCCGGGGACTGATATACAGTGCGCCTGCACCCTTTGGTCCGTGGACCTTGTGGGAAGAAACGGAAATAAGATCCGCTCCTAGGGTCTTCGCCAGGAAAGGCACTTTCAGAAAACCTTGCACCGCATCTGTGTGAAAAATGGCATCCGGACACATTTTGTGGGTCAGCTTTGCCATTTGAGTGATGGGCATTACCGAGCCGACCTCGTTGTTGACCATCATAATGCTGACGAGAAATGTATCTTTTCGCAGAGCAGACCGCAGTGCATCCAAGGTGATCTGCCCTTGGGTGTCTGGTTGTAGATAGGTAACCTCATAGCCCTGTGCTTCCAAAGCTTTTAAGGTGTTCAGCACCGCGTGATGCTCAATAGCGGTGGAAACAATGTGTTTGTTTTTCTTTCCAAAGCGGTTTGCCGCGCCCATAATTGCCCAGTTATCCGCTTCTGTGCCGCCTGAGGTAAAGAACACCCGATCCGGCTCTGCACCCAGCGCTGAAGCTACCTGCCCTCTGGCTGCGCGCAGCATTTTGGCTGCATCAATGCCGAAACCGTATAACGCGCTGGGATTTGCCCAACCGGTAGTCAGGGCTTCGTTCATTGCCGCAACAGCCTCCTGACAAGGCTTTGTTGTTGCGCTATTGTCTAAATAAATCATATTTCTCACTTTCCTACGCAAAAACGCTCAAAAATTCTGGTGGTAATATCCTCCCGGACGGTAGCGCCGGTTACTTCGCCCATGGCTTCCATAGCTTCTTCCACATCTGTCAGCACTGCATCCGGAGTCAAACCTTGTTTTAAGCCGGAAAGGGCGGCAAGCATTGCACCGTGTGCTCTGCGGATGGCGTCAAACTGCCGGGCATTGGTCAAAACCAAGCCGTCGCAGGGCATTGTGTTTCCAAAGAGCATATCCACCGCGTCCCGGAAAAGGTCCAGACCTTCGCCGGTTTTGGCGCAAATGGGAACGACCATATTAAAAGGAAGATCTCCGGGCTGTACTACAGCACCAATATCAGACTTGTTGATCAGCGCAATGGCGTTTTGGGCGTCCAGGCACAGATCAATGACCTTCCGGTCATCGTCGGTAAGAGGCTGGGAGCCATCGCAGACAAAAATGACAAGGTCGGCATTTTCTACGGCAGACTTGGAGCGCTCCACACCCATTGCCTCAATGGCATCTGCTGTCTGACGAATACCGGCAGTGTCGATCAGCCGCAGACGGGTACTGCCTACCATAACGGATTCTTCCACAGTGTCCCGGGTCGTACCGGCAATTTCCGTGACGATCACCCGTTCGAAACCGGCCAGGGCATTGAGCAGGCTGGATTTGCCTACATTTGGTTTGCCCACAATGGCAGCACTGACACCGTTTTTCATAATCCGGCCTTGATTGTATGTCTGCAACAAGCCGTCCAGTGCGTTTGCATTCTGTTTTAGTGTGCTTTCATAACTTTCCAGACCGAAATCTTCAATATCTTCGTCGGGATAATCCAGAACGGCGTGGAAATGGCTGCAAAGATCCACCAGATCGTTATAAATAGGGGAGAGCTTTTCTTGCAATACGCCGGTCACCTGACCGGCAGCATTGGCGGCGGCATCTGCGGTCTCCGCTTCAATCAGATCAATGACTGCTTCCGCCTGAGTCAAGTCCAGCTGACCATTTAAAAAGGCTCTTTTGGTGAACTCACCCCGCTGGGCAGGCTTTGCGCCGGCAAGATACAACGCTTCCAAACCAGCGGCAAGAACGGCCGGTGAGCCGTGGCAGTGAAATTCTACCGTATCTTCGCCGGTGTAGCTATGAGGGCCCCGGGTATAAACGGCCATACAGTTATCAATGACACGGCCTTGTTTGTCCTTCAGCGCGCCAAGCATCAGCTTGCGGTTGGGCGCTTGCTCCAAAGGCAGACCACTATTTAATGTAAAGACCTTTCCGGCAACTTTTGCGCATCCATCACCGCTTAAACGCAGAATGCCGATGGCGCTGATTTGATGACCGGTAGATACGGCCGCGATCACATGAGACATACTATATGCTCCTTGCTACAGTTTTCTCCGGTATTATACCATTATATATATATAAATGCAAATCCACATAAAGAAAATTTTTCCGGACAAACTACCAAAGAGGTGAGTATATGCCGGAAAAGAAGTACATTGGTCAAATGAGTGACGAAAACATTGTGCAGATATTCCGTGATGCGGCGGATTTTATCCACAGACAGCTGCACTGCGGAAGATTTACCATCTATGCCTATGCCATCGACGGATTGATTGCTGCGGCATACGCATCGGATTACATTTTTAAGCCGATTATTCAGAATCTTTCTGCCGGATCGATGAAAGAACTTTATGAACACGCGGCCAGCGGAGCAATCTATAACTGCGTGGCCGTGCCTTGTGAGGATTTGGACCAAATTGCTTTTATGCTGGTTAATGGCTTTTGCGTTGTGCTGTTTCCGGGTGTGGGTGCCATCGCCTTTGAGGTAAAGACACCGGACAAGCGCGGTCCATCCGCACCGGAGGTGGAGAACACCGTCAAAGGCGCAAAGGATGCCTTTGTGGAAACGGTGCGCTCCAACACCAGCTATGTGCGGAGGCATCTGCGTTCTCCTGACTTGCGGATTTTTGAGACCCAGGTGGGAAGACGCTCGCTGACCAACGTAAGCGTTGTGTGGCTGGAGGGAATCACTAACCCGGACCTGGTCATGAAAATGAAGGACCGGATTGGACAGATTGATATCGATGGCCTATTAAGTCCTTCTGCAGTAGAGGAGTATATTACCGGGTCCCGGTCAACGGCTTTTCCGCTGCTGCAATATACAGAGCGCCCGGACCGGTTCAGTCAGGGAATCCTGGATGGCCGGGTGGGACTTTTGGTGGATGGTCTGCCACTGGGTTACCTTGCACCGGCGGATTTGATGTATTTAATGGAGAGTCCAGAGGACCGGGGCAGGGATTATATTGGTGCTTCAGCGGTGCGGGTGCTGCGCTACTTGGCTCTGGCGGCAGGTTTGTTGCTGCCGGGAATTTATATTGCTCTGGCAACCTTTCACCAGGCAATCATTCCTATGCCTCTTTTGCGGTCAATTATTGAAAGCAAACAAGCAGTGCCCTTCACAACTGCCGCAGAGGTGCTGGGGTTGCTGATCGCCTTTGAGCTTTTGCAGGAGTCCGGTATCCATCTGCCTCAGGCAATCGGACAATCTGTTTCGGTGATTGGTGGTATTGTAGTGGGTACAGCAGCGGTAGAAGCAGGTCTTATCTCTCCGGTGGCGCTGATTATGGTGTCCATTGCAGGTGTGTGTGGCTTTGTGCTGCCCAACCGGGATCTGGCAAATGCACTGCGCGTGTGGCGCTTTGGGATTGCCGTTCTGTCTGCTGTTGCCGGACTATATGGAGTTGGTGCAGGTGTGCTTATTTTGTTGATACACCTGTCGGGATTAAATTGTCTGGGTATCAACTATCTGTCGTTTACCGGCGGCTTCTTGCGGCCACGGCTGAAAAAGATGAAATTTCGTACCGGCAAATTAAAGCCGGAAGATCGGAGAAATCAAAAATGAGATGGATACTGTATATTGTGATTCTGGCATTGCTGTTTTTAGCACCGTTGGAACGGGTGGATGTGGCAAAGCTTTTGCCTATTGAAACGGTTGCGGTTTATGAAGAAGCGGGCAGTGTGGTAATGGAAACCGACACCAAGCATAAAGGCGTGGGTAAGGACGCGATGGAAGCATTGGAAAGCTTGAAAAAGAATACACCGGCTATCGTCTATTTGGATACTGCCAAATATTTGGTTGTGGCGGAAGAGGTAAAGGATCAAATTGCCCAGTTAAGAGGACAGCTGAAAGATAGAGTTTGTATTTGTATCGCGGACATTCGTGGGCGAGTGAAGGAAGCTTCAAAGTACCTGCAGGCACACGGGAATTTGCCTGAAAACAAAAGCTTCCAAAATGAAAAATAATTCTCCAAAAAATTAAAAAAACCTATTGACAAATCTTATCTGAAATGCTATCATATGCAAGCTGCCGTTTTGCGGCGAGCAAGCTTGTACCTTGTAAATTGAATAACGCAAAGACGAACTATAAACACCTTGGACAATTAATGAATTGTTTAAGTTTCGAGTAAATCGAATTTAAGCCAACGAAAATTCTTGAGTAAATTTGCTAGACAAATTATTCAAAAACTGATTTGAGACGCTTCGGCGTTTTAGATACCATTTTTTGAGAGTTTGATCCTGG
>JAGBVD010000188.1 GCA_017630495.1 Oscillospiraceae bacterium | reverse complement strand
GGCCCGTTGGTCAAGCGGTTAAGACACCGCCCTTTCACGGCGGTAACATGGGTTCGATTCCCGTACGGGTCACCAAAAAAAGACACACACCGAATGGTGTGTGTCTTTTTTTGCTTGACCCGGGGAATCGAACCATCTAAATGCAACGCGGATGAGCGTTGCCCGCTGCGGCTGGACGCAGCGGAACCTTAATTTTCTCCCAAGGGGAGAAAATGCAAATCGAGTCCGGCCACCGGCACATTATAACTCCATTTAACCGACCCTTATTGATACAATTTGTGTCATTAAGAGTCGGTTTTCTTGACATAATAAAATGTTATGGTATAATATTTCCAAGTAAATAGCGACTTTGAGCATCTGCTTTTTGGCGATGGGGAGTTCTTACCGCAAACCTGACAAAATTTGCGGTAACCCGACTTATTGTCGCGCACCTTGGTCACTGACTGGGGCAATTGTCACTTTTTTTGGCATCTGCACCCTCGGTTGCAGGTGCTTTTTTGTCGCTTTTGCTTGAAAATTTTAGATTTTGATAAGGAGTATAACAATGGGAAAAATTTCAGGCAAAACGCACACAAGAAAACAACTTGACGACTGGGCAAACCAGAACAACCCGAACAATAAAGCATATCATGCCAATATGCACAATCGTTTAAAACAGTTGAATTCAAACAACAAAGCCTACCAGGTAAATCAAAAATCACGCCGAAGAAATAAGCCATTTATTTGGCCTGACTGGGCACCTGATTATCCGGAGTATGATGATTAAATTTGCAGAACAGTGTATAATGCACGGCATCTGTCTTTGCAAATTTAAAAAAGGAGAAATTCTTATGCTTTCTAAGCTGAAACTGTCACTTCGCAATGTAAACTATAAACTGTATTTTGCGCTCCTGATCCTGGGCTTTGTGCCTACGATCTACAACACCGTCCGAGTGTTTTTTCTCGGACAACTGCCGGGAGAGTGGTCTTATTCCATTGCCGGGCAGCTTACCTGGGTGAATTTGCTTTACGAGATATTAAATGAAGCAATTATTCTGCCCTTGTTTTACTTCGTAGGAAACATCAAAAATAACAAAAAGGAATTTACAAACCGCGTCCGCACGGGTATGCTACTCTCCTTTGGGGTGTATACTGTGTTATCTTCCATCGTTTTTGTTTTTGCAGAGCAATTGCTTACACTGATGGCTGCTGATACCGCCATCGTTGCTGATTCCGTATCCTACATACGCATCGAGAGCATAGCCAATATCTTTATCGTGCTAACACAGTTTGCCCTTGTTGCATTGGTCACCATGAACAAAAGCAAATATCTGTATCTGCTCACCGGTGTGCGGCTGGTATTTTGCCTTGTTACGGATACATTCCTTGTTTCCGGCTTGTCCATATCGGCAAATTTAGGTGTAAACGGTATCGGATATTCCAATATCATTGTAAATGTATCGCTGCTTGCTATTTCTCTGCTCTTGCTGGAGAAAGAAGGAATTCAAATTTTCAAAAGAGAAAAATGGAGTTTTTCTTGGGCGAAGGAATTTTTGAAAGTCGGTGGTTTGTCCGGTGTTGAATCTCTCGTGAGAAACATTGCCTATATGGTTATGATCGCGCGAATGGTCAATGTGGTCAGTGAGCAAGGTACTTATTGGGTAGCCAATAACTTTATTTGGGGTTGGCTGCTTTTGCCGGTACTACAGCTCGGTGAACTGATCAAACAAGAGATTGCTACCGATCAAGATAACCTGCAGAAAAACACTTGGGGCTATTTGGGAATTACCGCAATTATTTGCGTTTTGTGGTTTGTCAGCATTCCTCTTTGGAAACCTTTTATGGTGCGGATTCTTGGCTTTGCAGATGTGGATAAATTATTTAATCTGGTTATTGTTCTTGTGGGTTTCTATGTGTTGTTTGCGTTCCAAAATGTATTTGATGCCACATTCTACGGCCTTGGCAAAACCAACTATATGCTCTTTGAGTCGGTGGTTACAAATACCATCTATTACGGTATTGCTTTTGTCCTGTATAGCACCGGAATTTGGGCCCCATCGCTGATAGGAATCGCTTTGCTCTTTGGCATAGGAAATGCTTTTGACAGCATTGTTTCCTTTTGTGCATATGTATTCTTGTTGAGAAAACAGCGAATCAGCATATAGATTCCGCAATCGCAAAAATCAGCTGTTTAGCAATGCCCCAAGCCAAGCAAAAGCGGGACTTTGCCTTTTGTTTTTGTTGAATTTTCTTCGGACATAGTATATGATGGCATTGGTAAAAAGGATGTGAAATGATGGAAATTCTCTTTTCGGACAGCAATATCGCCGTTTGTGTCAAGCCGGTGGGATTGGATTCGGAGCACGATGTTCCGCAAGCTTTGATCTTGCAGCTGGGCGGGGATATATACCCCATTCATCGGCTGGACAAGAATGTAGGCGGTGTAATGGTCTACGCACGCAACAAAGAAACTGCCGCATATCTTTCCAAACTGGTCCAGCAGGGGGATATGGTCAAAGAGTATGTGGCCCTTGTTCACGGCGCGCCCCCGGAAAAGGGCGATTGGGAAGATCTGCTGTTTAAGGACAGCCGGAAGAACAAGGTTTTTGTGGTCAAGCGGCAACGCGCCGGCGTCAAGGCCGCACGGCTGGAATTTGCGGTTTTGAAGGATAACCTTGTCCGCATTCGTCTGCACACCGGAAGAAGCCACCAGATCCGGGTGCAGTTTGCCTCCCGGGGCTATCCGCTGGTAGGCGATCACAAGTATGGCGCAAAGGACGAAGAAAAGAATCCCAAGCTTTTCTCCTGCTGTATTACATTCCCCTACAAAGGACAAATTCGAAAATTCGAATATCTGCCCGAATGGGCATAAAAACGGGCGGCCACTTGGCCGCCCAACATATTTACTATAACACAGGTCCTTCCCTTTTGTCAACATCTTTTTGGCCATTATGTACACTTTCTTCGATTTGCACAAATCTGTTTTGTTTATTTTGTACAACATTACATATTGCAATTCCCAAAAATCTATGATATTCTATAGACACAAAGAGGTGATACCAATGTACTAAAAAGCTTCACCCCTACGGTTCCCAGCTAAGTCAAAAGCAGCAGTCATTCAAAAAAGAAATCTCCAAATTTTATCTGAATGAAGAACTGCAGCAAAAAGTTCATTATCCTATATTTAACCAACGACTGCAGCAAAAGGCTTGGTAAACTGGGCGGAACCGACAGACGGCACTTCACAATCAAGCACATACGCACATCCCGCGAAAGGGATCGCAAACAAGAAGATGATGTTAAGAAGGTAAACGTGAAGAAAGTCGTCAATCTGTAGAAAGCGAGGTTAACCAATGATGTTAGATACTAAGAGTGAAGAGAAATAGCCCTTGGTCGTAAGATACGAAAGTACTTCGATCAAGGGCTATTTCTTTTTCCTCTGACAAAAACCCGGTGGCTATTGAGCCACCGGGTTTGGATTTTTTAATGGTTTTCCGGCAACTGCTCGTCGCCGTGCTGCTGCATCCACTCCACAGCTGCATCGTAAGCTTCCAGGTCCAGATCGGCCATTGTGTTGGTGTGCAGAACAACGCCCTCGATCTCGCCGCTTAACAGCCACTGGCGATACCAATCCAGCTGTTTTCTCACCGCTTCCCCGGTGGCCGGCTTCTTTTCCCCAAAATTCCACAAATAGCAGCCAACCATACGGCGTTTGCCCTGGGTCATTTTCTTGAACGCATCAAACTTCCAGGGGATATCGTTGACATTTCTTTCCCACCAGTTCCACATAATGATGCCATCGAAGGGCTCGATATAAGGCTGGAAGGTTTCGTCGTTATATTTTTCGGCAGTAGGATCGCCAGCCGGCACAGCATACTCATGGGTATACAGCACCATCCACATATTCAGCGGCCGCACATTGTTGTTGTGCAGTTTTTCCCGGACCGCCCACAGATTTTCCAGGGGAATTTTGGTGTACTCGTCTACACCGCCACGCTGAAAATCGTCAAAGACCACACCGTTGATGTTGGGAAAATCTGCCGCTTCCTCAATCAGCGGATCTACAGCATCCGGATTGTTGCCGGCATCAAAGCACTCCCAAGCCACACCGTCCAAGGTGGTGAAGGACTTGTTGTACTGGCGTCTGTTTACATCCACCTCTACCGGTACCATAAAGGTGTTGCGAACACCCAGGTACAGACAGCATTCCATGGGTGTCATACGGGAAATGCCGGTGTTGCCCCATTCATTGTTATAGCGTCCCTCCGGATGCCCCCAGAGCCAAAACTTATCACGCAAACGCATAGTAAATTCCTCCCGTTCAGAACTTTATGAATTTCTTGGCAACGGTGGTTGCCACTTTATAGATGGGGTTTTCCAAGGTCTTTTGGGCATCTTGCAAATGCTTGCGGATGGGCAGCCCCTGGGGACAATGCTTTTCACATTTGCCGCAGCCGATACACTGGGATGCGGCCGAAACATTTTTCCGGAAGGTGGTACACATAAAGTACTCCCGCAGGCCCTGAAACCAGCCCTCCCGGTAATACATATTGTAGGCGTTAAAAGTACCGGGAATGTCCACACCCTTGGGGCACGGCATACAGTAGCCGCAGCCGGTGCAGCCAACCTTTACTGTGGCATTAAATGCTTTCACCACATCTGCCAAAAGCTGCTGTTCCTCGTCGCCCAGCATTCCCACGGAAGCAGCATCGGCGGTGTCCAGATTTTCTTTCACCATTTGCTCGGTATTCATACCGGACAGCACCACCGTAACCTCCGGCTGATCCCAAAGCCAACGGAAGGCCCATTGGGCCGGGGTTGCATCGGAGTGCTTGGAAAACATGGTTTTTGCCTGCTCCGGCAGCTGATTAACCAGCCGACCGCCCCGCAACGGCTCCATAATGATCACCGGCAGGCCCTTTTCGTTGGCATATTTCAGACCTCTTCTGCCAGCCTGGGTATGCTCATCCATATAGTTATACTGAATTTGGCAGAAATCCCAATCATAGGCATCCACCAGATTGCAAAAGGTCTCTGTGTTACCGTGGTAGGAAAAACCCACCTGCCGGATAGCGCCGGAGGCTTTCTTTTCTTCCAACCACTGCTCAATACCCATTTTCTTCAGCCGATTCCAGGTGGCGGTGTCTGTAAGCATGTGCATCAGGTAATAGTCCACATAGTCGGTGCGCAGACGCTTTAACTCCTCGTTAAAAAGCTTATCCAGGCCCTCTTTGTTTTTGATCAGATAGTGGGGCAGCTTTGTGGCAATCCGCACCTGCTGGCGGATGTTGTTTTTCTCAAAAATCTCACCAATGGCCGCTTCGCTACCCGGATAGATGTAGGCGGTGTCATAATAATTCACGCCACCGTGAAAAGCCTGGAGAATTTGCTTTTCGGCAAGTGCCATATCGATCTTTCCCTGCTTGCGCTGAAAGCGCATACAGCCAAAGCCCAAAATGGACAGTTCATTTCCGTATTTATCCAAACGGTACTGCATAATCTTCCCTCCCGGAAATTGTATAGTTTCAGTATAGCAGAAAGTTTTCTTGGTTGCAATTTACTTTTGCATATGTTAGAATCCTTTTAACAAGAAAAAGGAGAAAAATTATGGATCACAGTTATCGTGCGGCAGAGCTTTTTAACAGCGGCTACAACTGCGCGCAAGCCGTTGCCGCTTCCTTTAGTGATGTAACCGGCCTGACACCGGAAATGTCCGCAAAGCTGCTCTCTGCCTTTGGTGGCGGTATGGGCCGGATGCGGGAGGTTTGCGGTGCGGTCAGCGGTATGTTCTTCGTTCTCAGCGCACTGCACGGCTACGACAGTCCTGACCCCGAAGCACAGAAGCAGCTTTACACCACTGTGCAGG
>JAGBVD010000187.1 GCA_017630495.1 Oscillospiraceae bacterium | reverse complement strand
CTTCGTAGTCCATATGCCAAAAATCGCAGCCGCCACACAGCTTGGCCACCGGACACTCCCGGTTGATCCGGTGGGGGGATTTTTCCAAAATTTCCGTAATCTTGCCGGCGGCCCAGGTTTTTTGCGCCTTTTCGATGCGCACCAAACACCGCTCCCCGGCAATGGCATTGGGGATGAACACTGCGCAGCCGTCAATTTTGGCAACACCTTGTCCCTGGGCGGTATAGTCAGAGATAACCGCTTCGTAGATTTTGCCTTTTTCCAGCATTTTGTTCCCTCCCAATGTATTTTCGTTTATTTATCATACCACGCCGCCCCAAGGTTTTATTTTACCGGGGTGATCTCCCAGGGGTTTTTCAGCGCAAAATTGACGGACTGAAGAATCACATCTTTCATTTCCTGGGTAACCGCAATGTCCCCTTTTCCGATCATCTGGGCGCAGCGCATACCGCTGGGGATGATATCCACATTGACCTGGGTAATCTCTGTCTTTCCGGTAAGGGTTGCGTACCACACATAGGCCGCAAGCAAACTGCCATAGTCAGAAATGTGGGTATAATCCCGGAACAAGACCTCGTCAGCCTGTCCCAGTTCGTTTCTGGCATAGCAGAAGGCGGTGCCGGTGGGGATCATTGCGGAAAACTCCTCTTTGGCCATCACATACTTTTGGGTATAATAGGCCATTTGGGTAAACATGGTCACATAGTCGGAGTTATAAAGTTCCCGGTAGCTGCCGGTCCAAAGGCCGGGGAAACCCTGGTCCCACAGCTTTTGGGAGGTGGGGTTTGCCCAGCTTAAATTCCAGATGATTTTTGGCGGATACTCCGTCTGTTGGTTTACATAATCCAGAAGCTCCTGATAATGGTCCTTCTGATAGGTCTGCTCCACACCTGCGCCGGTGTTCATTTCGTGGAGGATCACCACATCCCACACCTGGTCCTTCAGGGCAGACTCCAGAGAAACCTGGGGTGTTTGTTTCCAGCCTTCGCCGGTGTTTTTATAATAGGTATAGGCCGGCAACTGCAGCTTAAAATGGCTCACATGCTGGCTCACCGCGCAGCCGCTGTGATACAGATTGCCCAACATCAGCTTCTGCTCCGGCATTTCTGTCTGAAACACATGATAAAGCAACAAGTTGGCATCCACCGTATGGCTATTGCCAATGGTCAGCACCCGCAAAACCGCTTGTTCCTCTTTCGATTGGGTCGGCTCCGGGTTTTCCTCTGTCTTTTGGCAGCCGGAAAGCACACTTAAAAGCATCCATGCCGCCAAAAGCAATGCTAGGAATTTTTTCATAATCACTTCTCCTTACTTTTCCGGTAAGGTCATGGGATTTTGCAGCGCATAATTCACAGATTGCAAAATGATCTCTTTCATTTTGGGTGTGATTTCCAGGTCCTGATCTCTGTTTTTCACCAGATCCCGCAGTCGCGCCGGGATTTTATCCACCTTGATCTTTGTAAAGTGGGTTTTTCCGGTGAGTGTGCCGAACCACACATAAGAAGCGATCAGGCGTCCAAAGTCCGTAGCGTGGGTATAGTCCTTATACAGCACCGTATCGTGCTGGCCAAGAATGTTCCGGGCATAGTAGAAAGCGGTGCCGGTGGGGGCAATGCCTTCCCAAAGGTATTTGTCTTTTACATACTTTTGGGTCATTTTTATCATATTGGCGGCCATGATCCCATAGTTGAAGTCAGAATGCTTTTTATAGCCCTCTTTCCAGCCGTTAATAAACTCCGATTCCGGGAGCAGCTCGTCACAAGTGGGGTTGGCCCAGCTGAAGTTCCAGTAAAAGGAAGGAACTTTCTTGTTTTGCTGCACTACATAATCTCTTAATTTCTGGATATCATTATCTGCATACGTCTGCTCGTGGACCACATTATTATTCATTTCATGGAGCATCACCACATCCCACTGCCGGTCCTCAAAGGGCGCAGTCAACGGGGCGTCCTTTTGAATGTTCCAGGTGCCATCTGTGTTTTTGCAGTACCAGTACACCGGGGATTTCTCCTCGGCAAATTCCAGGTGGGCCAGCACGCTGCAGCCGCTATAGTACATATTGCCGATTTCCACCTTTTGTTCCGGCATTTCCTTTTGGAACACCTCATACAGCAAATGGGTCGCGCCGATGGTGTGGCTGTTGCCCAGACATAAAAAACGAAGTGTTTCATTGTTGGGATATTTGTTTTGCATGGTAATTCCCCCCTTTGCTTTTCGCGCTCTTATCATAGCACAGCCTTTTCCCAAAGTAAAGAAGCGGAGCACCAAAAATGGTGCTCCGCCATAGTGTTTCTTATTTTGCAGGGGTGACCTGCAGAGGATTCTTCAGGGCGAAGTTGACAGACTTGACGATCATATCCTTGATGTCCTGGGTGATGGCCCAGTCGCCCAGGCCCCAGTTCTTCTCATAGCGCTGCTGGGCAGGAATCACATCGATATTCACAGCAGAGATCTCGGTCTTCTCGGTGATGACCGCAAACCACAGGTAAGCTGCCAGCAAGCTGCCCAGATCAGACAGATGGGTGTAATCCCGGTACAGCTCCTCGTCGGTCTTTCCCAGCTCATTTCTGGCATAGCAGAAGGCAGTGCCGGTAGGGATCATGCCGGTGATGTCCTTCATAGGCAGGACATGCTTTTCCACCAACTGGGTCATCTTGGTAAACATGGTGGTGTAGTCGCCGTTCCAGTTCTTCTGGTAGCTGCCGGGCCAGTCTCCGGGATAACCCAGATCCCACAGCTGCTGGGAGGTGGGGTTGGCCCAGCCCAGATTGTAGATGATTTTAGGTGCGTACACGGTCTTTTCCTTGAAATAGTTGATCAGCTTCTGATAGTCATCGCCGCCGTAAGTAGATTCGGTGGCAGTGCTGTTGTTCATCTCGTGGAGAATGATAATATCCCAAGCCTGCTCCTTCAGCGCGTCTTCCAAGGTCTTATTGGGGAACTGCTGCCAGCCGGAGCCGTTGTTTTTGTAGTAGACATACACAGGCTGGTTGTTCTCAAAATGGCCCACATGCTGGGAAACAGAGCAGCCGCTGAAGTACATATTGCCCAGCAAAACCTTCTGCTGGGGCATTTCCTTGCGGAACACATTGTAAAGCAGCAGGTTAGAGTTCACCGTATGGCTGTTGCCAATGGTAAGTACCCGCAAAAACTCCTGCTCCTCTGCAGGCTGTTCGGGTTTTTGCGGCTCGGTTTCCTGGGTGGTGGTCTGGCCGGGGTTTTCCTTGGTTTGGCAGCCGGCAAGCATGCCCAGCAGCATCAGCGCTGCCAAAAAGATTGCTAAAAACTTCTTCATACTATGTTCTCCTTTATTTGTTATCGGGGATGGTCATGGGGTTTTTCAATGCGTAATTTACCGCTTCTAACAGGATGTTTTTCATTTCCTCGGTAACGGGAAGATCGGCATCTCTGTTCGCAGGTTTTCCCCGCAATGCCGCAGGAATCCGGTCTACCTTTACCTGCTTGATTTCCGTCTGTCCGGTCAGGGTCGCGTACCAAATGTATGCGATCACCAGCCGGCCGAAATCGGTGGCGTGGGTGTAATCCCGGTAAATCAGCTTTTCATCCTGCTTGAGAATGTTGCGGATATAGTAGAAAGCGGTGCCGGTGGGGGCGATGCCCGCAAAGGGGTACTTGCCCACCACATATTTTTGGGTCCTATCCACCAGCTGGTTGGCCATAACCTCATAGTTAAAGTCAGAACGCAGCGTATACCAGATCAGCCAGCCGTGGGGTGTGCTGTAGGGCGGCTCAAACAGTTCCGGTTGGGTGGGGTTTGCCCAGCTGAAATTCCAGAAATAGGTGGGCTCTTTGCCGTTTTTGGCATTGACATAGTCCATTAGACCCTGGATGTAGTTGCCTTTTTTGTAAACATCCTCGATCACAGCAACGCCGTTCATTTCGTGGAGCATTACCACATCCCACTGCTCATCTTCAAAGGGTGTGGTCAAAGGCACGACCTTTTGAACATTCCAATTGCCGTCTGTGTTTTTACAGTACCAGTATTCCGGTGCATTTTCCGCGGCATACTGCAAATGCTGGGAAATGCTGCAGCCGCTGTGGTACATACTGCCGATACAAACCTTCTGCTCCGGCATCTCCTTATGGAACACCTCCCACAAAAGGTGGGAAGCGTCTATGGTATGGCTGTTGCCGATGACCAAAAAGCGCAGCAGTTCATCATTGGGATATTTCTTTTCCATCTTGTGTCCTCCCAAGCCGCTTTTCGCAGGCTGTAAAACATATCTTTAGTATAGTTTCCGCAAGACGGATAGTCAAGCTTTTTCAATCTTTCTGCGCCAAAAAAAGCCAGGCATCTAAAAGGGCAACACTCCATAGGGAAGTATTGGTTTTGAAGGGTCCCTTTTCCGCTTAACTGCATAAAAAATCACCGAAATACGACAGTATTCCGGTGATTTTGTTATTTGTTCATCAAAAAAATTACCACTTCAAAACTGCATAGCACCTGAAAAAGGCAGATATTTGCGTCAGACAAGGCAAAAAGCGCAGAAATACTTGGTGTATTTCCAGCTTTTTTAACGCCGTATGGCGAAAATAGATGCTTTTTCAGGCATTACTTCCCTATGGAGTGTTGCCCAATGCCTGGCTTTCTTTGTTGGTTTATTCGGGCAGAAGGGTTCCCTTTTGGGAAACAGCGTGCTTCACTGCTTCCTGGATCATATCCTTCATATCCTGGGTAACTTCCATATCGCCTTGCGGCCAGTTCTGCTCCACCCGGGAGTACTTGGGAATTACATCGATGTTGACATTATCGATCTCCGTCTTGCCGGTGATGGTGGCAAACCAGAGGTAAGAGGTCATCAATCTGCCGAAGTCGCTCATGTGGGTGTAGTCACGGTACAGCAGCACATCCGGATCTTCCTTGTCGGGGTTATCCTCGTGCTTGCGCAGGAAGTCAACCGCCAGACCGGTGGGAATGATGTCTGCAATGCTATCGTTGGTGGCGATGTACTTTCTGGTGTTTGCCTTCATCGCCTCCAGCATATTGCCGTACATCACGCTCAGCTCCGGACCGAAGGCTTCCTTGTAGTTTTCCACCCAGTTATAGGTGTTGTACTTCAGGTCTGCCGGGTAGCCCAGGCTCCACAGATACTCGGAGGTGGGGTTTGCCCAGCTGAAGTTCCAGATAAACTTGGGGTTGGAGTTCAGGCAGTTGGCCTTGATGTAATTGAT
>JAGBVD010000186.1 GCA_017630495.1 Oscillospiraceae bacterium | reverse complement strand
CTTACAGCATTACGATGAGCAAGGACCGTGCCGGTCGTCAGATGTACTGCGTCATTACTGACAAGTACGGCAATCAGGTACAGACCAATACCGTAACGCTGAAAATGAAATAACTTGTGCTACCGGCACAAGAAAACCAAACAAACAAAAAGAGCAGGGGAAACCCTGCTCTTTTTGTGCCGATCAAAGACCGGTTTTTGATAAAGCCAACAGAGGGCAGGGAAGCACCAAAGACAAGCAACTCGCACTCGTCGGCGTACAGATGGTACGGTAGAGTGCGAGTTGTGCAGTAAGTCAAAACACCTTGCACAGCAAGCTTTTTCATGCCGCATCCGTTAGCATTTTGCGTTGTACCTTCTGTTGAAACAGAAGGGTTTGGGTAATGATTATTTAGTAAAATGTTGTGTTTTGACGGTTTGGTGTTTCCATGACACTCTGGTTCTGCTTACGGCTTTCCATATGGCCGGATTGAATGACCGGGGGCTTGGGGTCGGCTACTTCCCAGGACAGCGGCTTTTTCTCGTCTTTCTTCATAAAAATCCCTCCTGCGACTAGTTTGCGCCGCAGGAGGGATTTTATATTTGGATTATTTTTCCAGAGCCATTACCTTATCGATCCGGCGCTGATGCCGTTCGTTGTGGGAAAACTCTGTGCCCAGCCAGGTATCAACGATCTCCAGAGCCAGCATTTCGCCAACCACACCGGCGCCCAGGGCCATCATATTGGTGTCGTTGTGCTCCCGGGTCATCCGGGCGGACATCACATCGGAAAGCAGTGCGCAGCGGATGCCGGGGACTTTGTTGGCGGTGATGGAAACACCGATGCCGGTGGTGCAAAGCACAATGCCCTTATCACATACACCGCTGGCAACGGCCTTTGCAGCCGGTGCAGCAAAGTCGGGGTAGTCGCAGCTGTCCAGGCTATAAGTACCAAAGTCGGTCACATCGTGTCCCTGATTTGTCAGCCGGTCCACCAGCTTGTTTTTCAGCGCCAATGCGCCGTGATCGCAGCCAATTGCAATTTTCATAATCTCGTTACTCCTTCTTAAAGTATAATTCCACCGTTGACGTTTAAAACCTCACCGGTTACAAATTCTGCGTCGGCCAAATAGGCCATCGCCTGGGCGATGTCCTCCGGCTTGCCGTTTTTGCCGATCAGGGACTGCTGCCGCAGGTCTTCCAGGGTTTCTTCACTGAGGCCGGCGCACATATCCGTCAAAACCACCCCGGGGGCAATGCAGTTGACACGCACACCGCTGGGCCCCAATTCCTGGGCCAGGGCTTTGGTCATGGCGATCACCGCGCCTTTGGTGGCAGAGTAGGCAACCTCACAGGAAGCACCTTGCTGACCCCACATAGAGCTGACGGTGATGATGCAGCCTTTTTGCTTTTTCAAAAAGCTGGGGGTAGCTGCGTTAATGCAGTGATACATACCCTTCACATTGACGGCAAATACCCGGTCCCATTCTGCCTCGGTGGTTTGGGTCATCAGACCATAATGGCAGATGCCGGCATTGCAGATCAAAATATCGGTATCGCCGATCTTCTCAAAGGCAGCCCTCACGGCATTGCCGTCAGCCACATCACAGCAGATGGCGGTGGCACCGGTTTTCTCTGCCACAGTTTGTGCGGCTTCGTGGTTTTTCTCATATAGGAAAAACACCCGATCCCCACGCTTGGCAAACAGTTCTACGGCGGCGGCGCCGATTCCCCGGGAGCCACCGGTGATTACAACGGTTGACATAACATACCTCGCGTTACAAGAATCAATTCAAAAGCCACGATGTATCGTGGCTTAAAATTACCTTCTGCGGCTTTTGGTGCGATGGTCAGAATACTGACGAATGGAGGAGATTTTGCTGTCCGACTCCGACATAAAGGCCTTCAGCTTTTCCTCAAAAAGCTGATCTGCCGTCTTGGGAGCGGGGGGAGGCGTAGGCGCAGTACGGGGCGCACGATTTTGCACGGTGGGCGCAGGGCGGCTCTGGGGCTTTGCTTCCAGCCGCTTGATGGAAAGATTGATTTTTCCGTTTTCCATGCCGATGACCATGACCTTCACATCCTGCTCCTCGGTAAGGTGCTGGCGGATGTCGCTGACATAGGTATTGGACACCTCGGAAATATGTACAAGTCCGGTCTTGTTCTCCGGCAGGCTGACGAATGCGCCAAAATTTGTGATCGACTTAACTTTGCCCTCTAAAACGGCACCGACGGTTAACTCCATATAGAATTTGCTTCCTCCAATTATTCTTCGGGTATAAAAATGACGGTATCCGGGTCCACAAGCCCCAGCAATTTACCGGCCAATTCTTTAATGCTTTCCACAGTACCAAGTTCCTCAATGCGCTGAAGGATACTGTCATTTTCCTG
>JAGBVD010000185.1 GCA_017630495.1 Oscillospiraceae bacterium | reverse complement strand
CTTACAGCATTACGATGAGCAAGGACCGTGCCGGTCGTCAGATGTACTGCGTCATTACTGACAAGTACGGCAATCAGGTACAGACCAATACCGTAACGCTGAAAATGAAATAACTTGTGCTACCGGCACAAGAAAACCAAATAAGCAAAAAGCAGGTGGGAAACCACCTGCTTTTTGTTGCAACGGGAGATTGTTTGTGGTAAAATGACCGAAAAGGAGTGATGGTTATGAAAGAACATCTGGATACCATTCCGGTAAATGAAGCTTTCGAAAAGGAGGACGAGTGTCCTTTTTGCTATTTGCAGCGGCAAGTGGAGCAGAAGGCCATCCGCTATGCGTTAGGTCCCAGCGCCAGCTATATGGAGCCGGATGTCCGGGCGGCTACCGATGCAATGGGTTTTTGCCGCCAGCATTATAAGAAGATGTACGATTACGGCAACTCTCTGGGAAATGCCTTGATGATGCAGACCTACTATGTGGGAATGCGCCGGGAACTGGATGCCCAGATCACCAATTTTATCACCCCGGAGAAGAAAAAGCTTTTTGGCAAAAAGCCGGAAGGGGAGTTGCCCCTTTTGCAATGGCTGCGGCAGAAAAACAGCACCTGCTTTTTGTGCAGCAAGATAAACTACAATATGGACCGCTACTATGCCACCTATTTTCACCTGATCAAAGACGAGGAGTTTCGCAAGAAGGCGGAAGCCGGCAAGGGCTTTTGTATGCACCATTTTGAAAAACTTTTAGAGGTTGCCCAGGAAAAGCTTCCCAACGGACAGATGGATTGGTTTTATAGTACTGTTCTTACCCAAATGCAGCAGAATCTTTCTCGGGTGCATGGAGATCTGGACTGGTTTATTGAGAAATTCGATTACCGCAATGCATCTGCCCCCTGGAAGAATTCCAAGGATGCGGTCTCCCGGAGTATGCAAAAGCTCAAGGGCCTTTATCCGGCGGATGCCACTTATCGGCAGGATTAATTACATAGCAAAAACCGGATGCATTGCATCCGGTTTTTTACTGTTTAACAGGTTTTCATTAAGCGAATGTAGAATTCCACCGCTTTGCCGATGGTTTCCAGACGAATCTTTTCGTTATTGCCGTGGATGCTTCTGCGCTCCTGGGCGGTCAGGTCCATGGCGGAGAAACGGTAAACATGGCGGCTTAAATCCCGGTAGTGCCGGGAGTCGGAACACTGGACCATCAGGTACGGAGATACGATGCAGCCGGGCCAGGTGTTTGCCACCGCGGCGGCTACTTTATTCCAGCTGTCACAGTTGGTCTCCGACACGGGACTGGGCTCAAAGCTTTCCAGTACCGTGATCTGCACATCTTCGTCATTGACCGTCTTTTTTAAATAGGCAAGGGCGCTGTCTACGCTGTCGGCCGGGTTTAAGCGCATATTGCTGACCAGACTTGCCTGGGCCGGGATCACATTCCGGGCATTGCTGCCTTCGGCCATGGTAAAGGCGGTGGTGGTACGCACCAGAGCGTTCAGTTCACCGCCGCTGGCCCGGCAGATCAGGTCCAGCACCGGCTTAAACAGCCACAGATTGGCAAAAACGATTTTCAGACCAAAGCCGGAGTAGCGGCCCAATGTGTCAAACATCTCGGCGGCTGGTTTGGTAATGTGCATTTTGAAGGGGTTTTTCACGATTTTCTGACAAGCCTTTGCCAGAGAGGTCAGGGGTGTTTTGGGCAGGGGAGCGGAGGCGTGTCCGCCACCGGAAAGGACGGTATACTGTACATTCATCATACCCTTTTCCGCGATGCCCACCATCGCACAGGGCTGCTTGACACCGGGGAACACATTTTCCACCACAGCGCCGCCTTCGTCTACTACCAGAGCCGGGGTGATTCCCTTTTCCTTAAAATAGTTGACGATGTGTACGGCACCCATGCCGTTGATCTCTTCGCCACCGGAGAAGGCAAAATACATATCATTTTCCGGCACGAAGCCCTGTTCAATGAGGTAATTGGCGGCGGTCAGCACACCGTTAAAGGTAACCTTGGTATCCAGCGTGCCGCGACCCCAAAGAACACCATCTTCGATGATGCCGGCAAAGGGCGGCTTTTCCCAGCTTTCTTCGTTGACCGGCACCACATCGTAGTGGGCCATCATTACGCTGGGGGCGGCAGCGGCTTTTCCCTGCCAGTGAAACAGCAGCGCCCGGTCGGGAAGCTGGGTAAGGCTGCAGGTCTCGAAAACTTTGGGATATAAGCCGGGAAGCAGATCGATCAGCTTTTGGAACTCGGTATCGTCTTCCATTGCTTTGTCATTATAAGAAATGGTCTTGCACCGGACCAGCTGCTGCAGCGCAGACACGGCGGCATCCGCATCAAAAGCGATGGTTTCTTCATCCTTTTCCGGTTGCGGCTTGGGCTGAAATGCCAGCGCCCGGACAAGGATGACCAACAGCAGCAAGGCGATGGCACCCAAAATAGCATAGAGCATTACAGAGCACCTCTTTTATACATAATCCGGGCAACACCAATGGTAAACAGCGCGGAAACCGGCACCATAATGCCCACTGTACCGGCATTGAGCGCAGGTACAAAAATGAACAAAATCAGCATCAAAATGGCAGGTGCAACGGCAATTTTCCAGTTTTTGGAAACAAATGCCACACCAAGACCGCCAAACAGAGCCGGCAGGATCTGGTCAAAAGCCGGCTGCAATGCCGGTGCCTGCAAAATGGGGGTCAGAGGTACGATCAAAAGCACACCGATGATAATGATAATGGTGGTCACGATGCTGGAAATGGCGATGGCGATGGTGGAGACCACTTCACCTTCTTCGGAATTGGCGCTGACCTCGTTTTGCTCAAGAGCATTCAGCGCGCAGGGCAGCTTCAAGTTGGAGATATTACCGGTAACAAAGCTTAAGTAAGAACCGCCGGCGCCCAGCATCGGCACATAAGTAACGGTTTCGATAGCACCAACGGCCCAGTACATAGGGGCGGTGGCAATCAGGCCCATAAGCAGACTGTTCCACTGGGGCAATACATTAAAAATCACGCATACAGCGGCCGGGAAGGCCAGAAGCAGTACCATCACGCTCAAATTCCAGATGCGGCCGTCTCTATGGACGCTGTCCAGATAAGTCATTTCTTTTTTCATTGTCCGCACCTCCTTAACCTAACCACATAGTGAAGGGGATGGCAGAGGCCATACCCAAAACCAGGCTGATGGGCAGCGCGTACTCGCTGAGCCATTTCAGCTTCGGCTTGCGCATAAGCAAACCGCAAATGATCATAATCAGTGCGGAAACTGCCATAACGCACACGGGAATGAGACCGGAGGTGGCGGAATACTCCACCGTAACGCCGTCTTTTATAGCAGTAACGATGCCGTCTTCCGCAGTCCACAGACGGGAAACATCGCAGAAAACAAAGCCTAAAAAGGCAGCGATCATACCGATGAACAGAGAGATGGAGAAAATATCTGCCCATTTGGCATCCCGGTTGGAAAGGGACTGCATACCCTTTTGCAGCTTCTTGCCGATGGCCGGTACCAGCCAAATGCCCATCATAATACTGATGGTCATAACCGTCAGCACCGTTACATACTGCTGGGCGGTCAGGTTGCTGGCGCCCAGGG
Organism: Oscillospiraceae bacterium; assembly: GCA_017630495.1. Taxonomy (GTDB): domain Bacteria; phylum Bacillota; class Clostridia; order Oscillospirales; family Oscillospiraceae; genus Faecousia. The sequence goes on along the minus strand of JAGBVD010000185.1, from coordinate 7,618 downwards.
TTTCGTTCATTGCGTTGAGGGTGTTAGTGGCGGCGACGGTTTCATAGCTCATAGAGCCGATGACACTCAGCCGCAGCCAAGGCAGGGGAAGGCCCAGAGATTTGCTCAAAATCATTACGCTGATGACAATAGCCACCGCCGGGGCAATGGTAAACAAAGCGGCAGAGAGCATTGTTTTCTTCAGCTTCTTCTGGTCCATACCCAGCTGCTTGCTCCGGCGCAGTGCCTTTACCAGAAAGAACACCGACTGAGCCAGGACAACGGCAATCAAAATGCCGGCAATCACAAATAAAATTGGATGGTTTACGCTAAATTCCATAATCTATCTCTCCTTAATTAGATCCTGAATGACTTCGCCGGCGATGATGAGACCTGCCACAGAGGGCACAAAAGCCACACTTCCGGGCAACGCGCGACGGCCTTCCGGCAGTTCTTCGGTAGTTTCTTCCAGCGGCGCGATGGGGTCTTCCGTGGAAAACAGCACCTTCAAATGACGGATGCCCCGTTTGGCACACTCTTTGCGCATAATCCGCGCCAGAGGGCACACGGAGGTTTTGGTGATATCTGCGATCTGGAATTTGGTGGGGTCCAGTTTGTTGCCGGTACCCATAGAGGAAAGAATGGGTGTGCCTACCCCTTGGGCAGCGGTGACCAGCGCCAGCTTGCCGGTGACGGTATCGATGGCATCCACCACATAATCATACTGGGAAAAATCAAACTGCTCTGCTGTGTCCGGACCAAAGAAGGTCTTTCGGGCCGTTGCGTTGATTTCCGGATTGATATCCAAAACCCGCTCCCGGGCAACCTCGGCTTTATAGCGGCCAACGGTTGCGTGGGTAGCCAGCAGCTGCCGGTTGATGTTGGTGAGGCTGATGGTGTCGTGGTCGATAAGCTCCAGCGCGCCCACACCGCTCCGGGCCAGGGCCTCTGCCACATAGCCGCCCACACCGCCCAAACCAAAGACGGCAACTTTCGCTTTTTTCAGTTTTTCCATACTTTCCGCGCCTAACAAAAGGGCTGTCCGGGAAAAGGGATCCATAAAACCCCTCCTTATATAATATGTGTCCATCGTAACACGGAATGAAATTGCTGTCAATCTTTGAAAACTGCTTGCCTTTTTCTTTCGTCTTCTATATAATAATAAAGTATGATTCAAAAAGAGAGGGAATCGCTTATGCAGAGCATTGCGTTTGACAACGAATTGTATATTCAGAGCCAATCTGCCCACATTCGCAGCCGGATCGAGCAATTTGGCGGCAAGCTGTATCTGGAATTTGGCGGCAAGCTGTATGACGACAATCATGCCTCCCGGGTGCTGCCCGGTTTCCAGCCGGATAGTAAGCTGCGTATGCTGCTGCAGCTGAAGGACAAGGTGGAGATGGTCATTGCCATCAACTCTGCCGATATCGAGAAGAACAAGGTCCGGGGTGATCTGGGCATTACCTATGACCGGGATGTGATCCGTCTGATCGATGTTTTCCGCAGCTTTGGTCTGTATGTCAGCTCTGTGGTGCTCACCCGCTTTAACGACAAGGACATCACCCGGGCTTTCCAGGCGCGGCTGGAGTCTATGGGTGTTAAGGTCTATCACCATTACGATATTGAAGGCTATCCCTCCAACATAACCCACATCGTCAGCGATGCCGGTTACGGCCGCAACGATTTTATTGAGACCACCCGGGAACTGGTGGTGGTCACCGCGCCCGGTCCCGGCAGCGGCAAGCTTGCCACCTGTATGAGCCAGCTTTATCACGAGCATAAGCGGGGTGTCCAGGCAGGCTATGCCAAGTTTGAGACATTCCCGGTATGGAATCTGCCTCTGAATCACCCGGTGAATCTGGCCTACGAGGCAGCAACAGCGGATTTAAGCGATGTGAATATGATCGACCCCTTCCATCTGGAAGCTTACGGAGAGACCACTGTCAACTATAACCGGGATGTGGAAGCGTTCCCTGTGCTGGTTACCATGTTTGAGCGGATTTTGGGTCAGTGTCCCTACAAATCTCCCACGGATATGGGCGTAAATATGGTAGGCAACTGCATTGTAGACGATGGGGCAACCTGTGAAGCCTCCCGTCAGGAGATCGTGCGGCGGTATTTTAACATCTTGTGCGACGAAAAGCAGGGTAAGGCCGGCAGCGCAGAGGTGCTGAAAATGGAACTGCTGATGAAAAAGGCCGGTGTTACCGAGAATGCCCGAAAAGTGGTGGCGGTGGCTCTGGACAAGGCAGAACAGACCGGCAAACCGGCAGCGGCAATGGAATTGCCCGACGGCAGAATCGTTACCGGTAAGACCTCGGCCCTTCTGGGCGCGTCCGCAGCGCTGCTGCTGAACGCTTTGAAGGCTTTGGGCGATATCCCTGATGAGATGCACTTGATTTCCCCCAAGGTCATTGACCCCATTCAGCATCTGAAGGTGGACCACTTTGGCAATCGCAATCCGCGGCTGCATACAGACGAGGTGCTCATCGCCCTTTCTATCAGCGCAGCCACAGACCCCACAGCAGAAAAAGCTATGGAGCAGCTGGGCAAGCTTCGGGGCAGCCAGGTCCATTCCTCGGTGATTCTTTCTCCGGTGGATGAGAAAACCTTTAAGCGGTTGGGTGTGAATTTGACTTGCCAGCCCAGATTTAAAGGATAATATACTATATATAATGTATAACCGGTGAGGGAAGACCTTCACCGGTTTTTCTTATGGGTTGACTTAATCAGCGCAAAGGAGTAAGATGGAAGAGGAATATTCCCCAGAAAAAGAAAAGAGGTATTTGCTATGAAAAAGCTTTTGTGCGCATTGCTGGCTGCGGTAATGGTTTTGAGCTTGTGCGCTTGTGCAAAGGGTCAGGGAGAGGCAACACCCACCGGCGGCGAAAACACCACACCGTCGCAAACACAAGGCGAGACAACCGTTCCTGAAACAACGGTAGCTGAAACTACTGTTCCTCACGAACACGAATACAAAGAGAAGGTAACAAAGGACGCAACCTGCGATGCCAAAGGTGAAAAAACATTCACTTGTGATTGCGGTGACAGCTATACGGAAGAAATCAAAAAGCTGGACCACGACTATAGCAAGGCAACTTGTAAAAAACCCAAGACCTGCAAAAACTGCGGAAAGACCTCCGGCGACAAGGCAAGCCATAAGTATTCCAGCGGCAAATGTACTGTTTGCGGAAAATTCCAGTCGGTTGCAAATACCAAGTGGCGCGCATATGTGGTTTGCAGCCAGAACGAAATGGATGAAATGGTATTTTCCTTTACCAAGAGCGGCGGCGGATTCGATGTGGCCATTTACGCACCGGCATCTATGATGGAGGGCGCCAAGATGGTACAGATCGACGGAAAGAAATGGTATCAGGAAGGCTTTGGTTACGGCTCTGATGAGATGTCTTACCAGGAAAAGGACAATACTGTTACCGTAGAGATCGACGGCCGCGGAGCGCAGGGTACTGTAGTTCTGGAACGGACTGCCGGAAATAAGCTGAAGGTTAAGTCTGTAAAGGGCACCATCATTGATGAGTGGATCACCGAAGATATTCAGGGTGTTGTGTTTAAACTCGTTGGTTAAGCAGTATTATGCATATAAGAGCAGGCGGTTTTCGCCTGCTCTTTTTGTGTCAAAAGGGGCAAAATGAAAATTCTCCGTATTGAACAAAAATTCCTTGAAAATTTTGTGAAAAATTCTAAAAAAGTTGTTGACAAACGGTGCCGTGCGTGTTAAGATAATCGAGCGCGTGTAGGCGAAGTCTGCGCTGCGCACTGCGATGATGCAGGAGATTGCGTCCAAAGGGCGGTAACTTCTGCGGAGTATGTCCGGTCATCGGGCGGCTGAACTGCTTCTGTTTTACGCTGCGTATATCGCTGCGGCAGAGGAAGAGGTCGGCTTTTGTCGGCCTATTTTCTTGCCTCGGAATGATACGCACGACGGCGTGGACAAGGCTTTGCGGTCACCAACCACCGACAGGTTTTTGCACGCTGCCGCTTGCCAATGCGGCACAAAACATCTTGATAATACACAAAGTATTGTCTGCGATGTTGTTGCTTGCCTTGACAAGCGGCAGCGCGTGAAAACTGCTCGGCACTTTTCAGATTGGATTTTTTGAGGGATTTCAGGTACGAACGACGATGCCTTGCTTGGTGCAAGGCGAGGAGGACAAACCTGAAATTACCAAAAAGGACAGATGAAAAGCTATCGGGGGCTGGTGACCACAAAGCCAGCAATTCACCGTACCCAGACACCAAAGAAAACTGAGTACGTTTTATCAAGGAGGAAACCAAAATGGCAAACCAAGAAATGATTCGCATTCGTCTGAAGGCTTACGATCATCAGTTGATCGACTCCAGCGCTGCGAAGATCGTCGAGACCGCAAAGCGTAACGGCGCTGCTGTCTCCGGCCCCATCCCGCTGCCCACCAAGAAGGAGATCGTTACCATCCTTCGCGCTGTCCATAAGTACAAGGATAGCCGTGAGCAGTTCGAGCGCAGAACCCATAAGAGACTGATCGATATCCTCAACCCCAACCAGAAGACCGTTGAGGCTCTGATGAGCCTGGATCTCCCCGCTGGCGTTGAGATAGAGATAAAGCTGTAATTCCTATACATTATAATATAGGAATTCGCCGCTGCCCGCACTGTTATAGCACCGGGCGACGGGTCATGTTGGCAGGCAGACCCAATGCTGCCGTCAACCAATAACCTAAAAAAGGAGAAACCAACTAATGAAAAAAGCAATCATCGGCAAGAAAGTGGGTATGACCCAGATCTTCGATGAGAGCGGCAAGGTGATCCCTGTTACCGTTGTGGAAGCAGGCCCCTGCGTCGTTACTCAGAAGAAGACCATCGAAACCGACGGCTACGTAGCCGTACAGCTTGGCTTTGAGGACGTTAAGGAATCCAAGCTGAGCAAGCCCGAAGCAGGCCACCTGAAGAAGGCCGGCGTTGAGGCAAAGAAGCACCTGAAGGAGTTCAAGCTGGAGACCGCTGCTGACATGAATGTGGGCGACGTTGTTAAGGCTGACACCTTCGCAGCCGGCGACTGGATTGATGTTACCGGCATTTCCAAGGGCCATGGTTACCAGGGCGTTATCAAGCGCCACGGCGCACACCGCACCGACATGACCCACGGTGGTGGCCCTGTCCATCGCCACGCAGGTTCTATGGGCGCATCCTCTCACCAGTCCCGTATCTTCCCCGGCAAGATTGGCGCCGGCCAGATGGGCAATGAGCAGGTTACCATTGAGAACCTGGAAGTTGTTAAGGTTGATGCAGAGCTGAACATGATCGTTATCCGCGGCGCCATCCCCGGCCCCAAGGGCGGTCTGGTCTACATCCGCAACACTGTGAAGAACCACAAGGTCAAGCAGGCTGGTGCAGACATCAGCAAGAACCCGCAGAAGGCTTCCGGCAGAAATCCCCAGAAGGCTTCCGCAAGAGGCTAAGGAAAGGAGATCTTAAATCATGCTTACTAACGTTTATGATATGTCCGGCAAGCAGGTTGGCCAGATCGAGCTTTCCGATGCTGTGTTCGGCATTGAACCCAATGCAGCAGTTGTCCATGATGTGGTCAAGAACCACCTGGCAAACTGCCGTCAGGGCACACAGTCTGCTCTGACCCGCGCTGAAGTTTCCGGCGGTGGCCGTAAGCCTTGGCGTCAGAAGGGCACCGGTCGCGCTCGTCAGGGCAGCACCCGCGCTCCTCAGTGGACCCACGGCGGTATCGTGTTCGCACCGAAGCCCCGTGACTACGGCTACACCTTGAACAAGAAGACCCGCCGTCTGGCTCTGAAGTCTGCGCTGAGCGCAAAGGCTGCTGAGGCAAACATCGTGGTCATCGACGCTATCAAGATGGAAGCTCCCAAGACTGCAGAATTTGCAAAGTTCCTCAACGCTGTTGGCGTAGAGGGCAAGGCCCTGGTCGTTACCGCAGCTGCTGATGAGAATGTGGTAAAGTCCGGCCGTAACATCCCCGGCTGCGAGATCACCTTCGCCAACCTGATCAACGTCTATGATGTTGTCAACGCCAAGAAGCTGGTTGTCGATCAGGCAGCGCTGGCCAAGATTGAGGAGGTATTCGCGTAATGAATGCTTATGATATCATTGTAAGACCGGTTATCACCGAGCAGTCCATGGAGTCTGTCGCTGATAAGAAGTACGTCTTCCAGGTGGCCATCAACGCTACCAAGACCGAAATCAAGGCAGCTGTCGAAGAGATCTTCGGCGTTAAGGTTGCCAAGGTAAACACTGTCCGTATGCAGGGCAAGGTAAAGCGCACCGGTGCTTATCCCGCTGGTCGCCGCGCTGCCTTCAAGAAGGCAATCGTTACTTTGACTGCTGATTCCAAGACCATCGAGTTCTTCGAGGGTATGGTCTAATCTCAATAAAGGAGTTAACGCGAAATGGCTATTAAAACATTTAAGCCTTATACCCCTGCTCGCCGTAACATGACCGTTTCCGGCTTTGAGGGCGTAGACAAGAAGGCAAAACCTGAGCGTAGCCTGGTTGAGACCCTGAAGAAGAATGCTGGTCGCAACAGCTACGGTCATATCACCGTCCGCCATCGCGGCGGCGGCAACAAGCGCAAGTACCGTGTGATCGATTTCAAGCGCCAGAAGCTGGAAATGCCCGCTACTGTTGAGCGCCTGGAGTACGATCCCAACCGCAGCGCTTTCATCGCTCTGATTCGTTACGAGGACAACACCCTGAGCTACATCCTGGCTCCCAACGGCCTGAAGGCCGGCGACAAGGTCGTTTCCTCCGCAACTGCCGACATCAAGCCCGGCAACTGCCTGCCCATCGCCAACATCCCCGTTGGTACCGTTATCCACAACGTTGAGCTGCAGCCCGGTCACGGTGCACAGCTGGTCCGCTCCGCCGGTACCGCTGCACAGCTGATGGCTAAGGAAGGCGACCTGGCTCAGGTCCGTCTGCCCTCCGGCGAAGTGCGCTATGTGCGTACCAACTGCACTGCCTGCATCGGTCAGGTAGGCAACCTGGATCATGAGAACATCCACATCGGTAAGGCCGGCCGTACCCGTCATATGGGTATCCGTCCCACCGTTCGCGGCTCTGTTATGAACCCCTGCGACCACCCCCACGGTGGTGGTGAAGGCCGTGCACCTATCGGCCGCAGCGGCCCTGTTACCCCCTGGGGTAAGCCCGCGCTGGGTTACAAGACTCGTAAGACAAAGAACCCCACTGATAAGTTCATTGTCAAGCGCAGAAATAGCAAGTAAGGAGGAAATGAGATGAGCAGAAGTATCAAAAAAGGCCCCTTTGTTGCTCCCGAGCTGTACAAGCGCGTGGAGGAGCTGAACAAGGCCGGCGAAAAGAAGGTCCTGAAGACCTGGTCCAGAGCTTCCACAATCTTCCCCTCCTTTGTCGGTCACACCTTCGCTGTCCACGACGGCCGTAAGCATGTTCCCGTCTATGTCACTGAAGACATGGTTGGTCACAAGCTGGGCGAGTTCGTTCCGACCCGTACTTTCCGTGGTCACTCCGGCAGCAAGACCGCCAATTCCAAGTAAGGAGGTACTGAAATGGAAGCATTTGCACATGTAAAGTACGTCCGTATGTCTCCCCGTAAGGTGAAGCTGGTTTGCGACATGATCCGGGGCAAGGACGT
>JAGBVD010000184.1 GCA_017630495.1 Oscillospiraceae bacterium | reverse complement strand
CGGCCTGCAAATCGAAACTTTGAAGCCGGAGTATCACAACCCGGAAACCTATAAGCGCATCTTTAATGAGATGCGCGGCAGACCTGCCTATGTTACCTATTATCGGGAAAGAAGCAACCATGGCAAGACTGACGAGCAACTGGGAGAAGGACTTATTACCCTGGCCCAAAGCGGCGCAGCTCTTTGCGATGTGATGGGCGATATGTTCTGCCCGGAGCCGGAGCAGATGACCTACGACGAGGAAGCGGTCAAAAAGCAGATGGAGCTGATCGATAAGATCCACGCTGCCGGCGCAGAGGTCATAATGTCCGCCCACATTCTCAAGTTTAAGACTGCCGAGCAGGTACTGGCCATCGCCAAAGAGCAAAAACGCAGAGGCGCGGACATTATCAAGATGGTGGTCCGGGCCAGCAGTATGCAGGAGCAGATGGAAAATCTGCGGATCACAGACCTTTTGAAGCAGGAACTGGATGCACCTTTTATCTTCCTTTCTGCCGGTGAGTGCGGTTTGCATCGCCGCTTGGGAATGAAGCTGGGTTGCTGTATGTGCTTCTGTGTGTATGAGCACGATGCGCTGTCCACCGTTACCCAGCCGCTGTTGAGTACAATGAAGACCATTCGGGACAACCTGGACCTTTGATATGGCGATTGAGGTTTATGTAATTAAATATGCCGACACCACGCTTCGGGTAGGGGATATTATGGAAGGCGGCGACTATTCAGTGCGGCTTCCCATCACCCTTTGTTACTATCTTGTGCGGGTACAAGACAGAAACATCCTTGTGGACACCGGCTGTGACACCTTGCCGGGGTTTGTGCTGACAAATTTTGTCCGGCCGGATTTGGCACTGATGCAGGTTGGCCTTTTGCCGGAGGAAATTACAGATGTGGTGATCACCCATCCCCATCGGGATCACATTGAGGGGATCGGTTATTACAAAAATGCAACGGCATATATGAGCAAGGAAACCTACTGCCAGGGAAAGGATTCTATTCCGGAGGGCATGACGGTACATACCTTTGAAAAGGAATTTACTTTTGATGAGGGGATCCGCCTTGTGCAGTGGGATGGCCACTGCGCCGGATCGGCTTTTGTGGAGATACGGCTGGGGGATAAGATCCACATCCTGGCTGGCGACGAATGCTATACTGACCGGAATATTCGGGAAAAGCTTCCCACCGGAGCTGCCTGGGATAAGCAGCAGGCTAAACGCTTTGTGGAAATCTATTCCGGTAGCGACTATGTGGTACATACCTGCCACGACATTTCACTAAAAACAGAAAGGGTTGTATAATTATGAAAGCAATACTTGTAAACGACGACAGAACACTGCGTTGGGACGATGTTCCCAATCCGGTGTTGGGCGATGAGGATTGCCTTGTAAAGATTGAAGCTGCGGCCCTGAACCGCGCAGACCTGATGCAGCGTGAGGGCGACTATCCGCCTCCTGCAGGCTGTCCTGAATGGATGGGTCTGGAAATTGCCGGCACTATCGTGGAAATCGCAGAAGGCGCCAAGGCAAAGTCTAACTGGAAGGTTGGCGATAAGGTTTGCGCGCTGCTTGGTGGCGGCGGTTATGCCCAGTATGCCAATATCAAATACGATATGCTGATGCCCGTTCCCGAAAACTGCTCTATGGTGGAGGCTGCAGCTATCCCTGAAGCATTTGCTACCGCATATCTCAATCTGTTTATCGAGGGTAAAATTGAGGCAGGCAACACCTTGCTGATGAATGCAGGCGCGTCCGGCCTGGCCAGTGTGATCATTCCTATGGCAAAGGCCTTCGGTGTTCGTGTGATCACCACTGTTTTGACCGAGGAGATCGCCAACAATATCAAGCACCTTAATGCAGACCGGGTGGTGGTTACCACCAAGGAAAACATCGCCGAGGTTTTGAAGGAAGAATTGGATGCCGGTCATCCGGTGGATGTGGCTATTGACTGCCTGGGCGGCGAAATTATGGGCAAGTGCATCCACTACCTCAAGCACGGCGCCCGCTGGATCATGATCGCAGCGTTGGCCGGTCAAAAGACGGAGATCGACCTGAAGAACATCTATGTGCGCAATGTGCGCATCATCGGCTCTACCCTCCGCTCCCGTACCCCCGAGACCAAGGCCCAGATTCTGGCCGACTTGGTGGAAAAGGTGTGGCCCAAGGTGGCTACCGGCGAGGTCAAGCCTACCATTTACAAGGTCCTGCCCATCACCGAGGCAGAGACTGCTCACGACATCCTCTACAGAGGCGAAAATGTGGGCAAGGTGGTTTTGACTGTAGATTGATATAAACAACGGACGCTTCTTTTGAAGCGTCCGTTTTCATATTACTTTTTAAGGATATCTTTCAAGAGCTTGCCCAGGACTTTGGAGATGGAATAGAAGCCCAGGTCGTTGGGGTGGGTGTTGTCTACTGTGCCGTCGTTTTTGGCATATTGCATCAGCTCCAGTCCGGGAATGAAATACACATTCTTATCGCCGGATTCAATAGCATCGGTGTAAGTCTTTTTCACAGTTTCCAGGCGGAGTTTTTCTTCATCCGTCAGGGTGTACTTGGGACGGGACAGCAAAACGATAGGTAGCTCCGGATTTGCATTGCGGATAGTCTTAAACATCTTCTGGTGTGTTGCTTGCAGATGGGCGAGATCCGGTGCGTTATGGTCATAATCAAAGACGAATACGGACATATCCAGACCGGCAATATACTGGGCAATGGCATCCTCTGCCTTTGCGCTGGCATCCAGACCCAGACTCCAGAAATTGGTGTTTAAGGCTCTTGCAATCCGGTTTTCATAGCTGTTGCCGGGACGGGAGGCGCAAGCACCCTGGGTGATGGAGCTGCCGTAATATACGATCGGCTTTTGGTATTTATATTCCTTTGCTTTTTTAATATAAGCGTCTTTGTTCAGGCCGATATAAAGGTCAGAAACACTGCTGTGCAGGGGGAAGTGAATCATAATTTCCCGCTTTTGCTTTGTACCAAAGCTGACCAGACGCTCATAGCCGCCCTCCATATCCACCTCGGGCATAAAGGTGCGGTAGTATTCGTTGTTTACATACAGGTCGAATGCGGAAGAACCGGTCATCGGATAATGGGGGAACTTGCTGATGACGGGCATTTTTGCATGGATGGCGATAAAGTCACTGTCGGTGACAAATTTGATACGGCCGCCGGAGGCGTGGGAATGGTGCTTGTACACCATATCGCTGACATTCTTTGCCACGGCTTCGGGCATCCGCCGGAAAATACCGTTTTCATAAAATACACCGTAAAGGGAAAAGCAGTCCTCCCGGCAATCGTAAAACATCAGGTTTTCTGCGGACAGAGAGGTGGTTACATCAACAATGTGCTTCATGACAGATGGTCCTTTCACTTGTAGATCAATCTTTTGTTAGCATACAACATTGGCACTTTTTTGTAAATAGGCAATGAAATTGCCATTGCAGATTGGGGAAGAAAATGGTGCTTTCTGGAAAATAATGGTGCTTCTGTATAGCTGTGTATCTTGCACCGGTGTTTGATTTGTGATATATTAAAAGCAAAGGGGGTGTGGGAATGCACAAGGAAATTTTGACGAAGCTGCAAGGCATTACTGCCGAAGAGCAGGCAATTCTGGACGGAAGAACGGCCATTGACCGGGATATCTATATGCAAGGACAATCCAATACCGTCAACGCCCAAAAGCTTCTTTCTGCCGGCAAATTGATCACGATTCGCCCCCATACCCGTTTCATCCACTTTCCGGAGCATACCCACGATCATGTGGAAGTGGTTTATATGTGCTCCGGTCAGACAAAACATATTGTTAACGGAAAAACGATCACTCTGGAGCAAGGAGATCTGTTGTTCCTTGGTCAAAGAACCACCCACGAGGTCTGCAAGGCGGAGGAAGGGGATGTGGCAATTAACTTGATCGTTTTGCCGGATTTCTTTACAACCACTTTGACAGCAATCGGGGAGGAGCAGACACCTCTTCGAAGGTTTCTTGTGGGTTGTCTTTGCGGACGGGATACGGAGCAGGGATACCTGCATTTCCATGTTTCCAGCATCCAAACGATTCAAAATCTGGTGGAAAATCTCCTGTGGACACTTTTGGAGGAAACACCGAACAAACGAAAAATCAGCCAAATGACGATGACACTGCTGTTTATGCAGCTGATGGGCCGCACAGAAACTCTGTTAAATGACCGTCAGGAAGATGCGGCTGCATTTCAGGTGATGCGGTATGTGGAGACCAACTATGTTTCCGGCAGCTTCGGAGAAATCGCAGAAAAGCTTCATTATGATCCTTCGTGGCTTTCCAGAGAGATCAAGCGAAAAACCGGAAAAACATACACCCAGCTGGTGCAGGAAAAGCGACTGGCACAAGCGGCATTTTTGCTGAAACATACAGACCGGAATGTGGCAGATATTTCCCGTGCGGTCGGCTATGAAAACATCAGCTACTTCCATCGCATATTTACAGAAGCCTTCGGCAGATCACCAAGACACTACCGTGTGCAAGAGAGGACACTTTTTTAGAAAACCCAAGACCTCCATTTTTCTTCTTTGCCATGATAAAATGATGGCAGAATGGAAAAGTGGAGGTGTTTTCTTTGAAATATTACCTTGCAATCGACATTGGCGCGTCCTCTGGCCGGCATATTATCGGCTGGCAGGAAAATGGCGAAATCTGCACAAATGAAGTGTACCGGTTCCCCAACGGTGTCCACGAGGAAAACGGACATCTTGTGTGGGATGTGGACAGCTTGTTTTCCCATGTGGTTGCCGGTATCCAAAAGGCTTTTACAGCCTACCCGGAAATTGAAAGTCTGTCCATTGACACCTGGGGTGTGGACTATGTCCTGCTTAAGGGTGAGGAAGAGGTGCGTCCGGTGTATGCCTACCGGGACAGCCGCACCGAGGCGGTGATCCCGCAGGTCCACGAGAAGATGTCTTTCTCCCAGCTGTACCGCCATACCGGCTGCCAGTTCCAGCCGTTCAACACGGTCTATCAGCTGTATGACGAGAAGGTAAACGGCCGGTTGGAGGGCGTTACGGACTTCTTGATGATTCCGGAATACTTGCTTTGGAAGCTTTCCGGTGTAAAGGCAAGAGAGTACACCAACGCCACCACTATGGGTATGATCAATGCCCAGACCGGGCAGTTTGATACCCAGGTTATTGATGCATTGGGTTATCCCGGACAACTGTTCCCCAAGCTGCAGCAGCCGGGTACAGTGCTGGGGATGCTCCGTCCGGAGCTTGCCGAAACCGTTGGCGGTAACTGCAAAGTGGTGCTTTGCGCCACTCATGATACCGGCTCTGCGGTAGAGGGAATTCCTATGGAGGGAAATCACCCCTACATATCCTCCGGCACCTGGTCACTGCTGGGCGTAAAGACCCCCAAGCCCATTACCAACGAGGAAAGCGAAAAAGCCAACTATTCCAACGAAGGCGGTGTTGGCTACAACCGCTATCAAAAGAACATTATGGGTATGTGGCTGGTCAATGAATTGCAGCGGGAGCTTTGCCCGGAGATGTCCTTCCCGGAAATCGTAAAGGCAGCAGAGGCCAGCACCTGTGATGCGCTGGTAGATGCCAACGCGCAAATGTTCCTGGCTCCCAAGAGTATGAAGCAGGCTTTTGATAGCGCAACAGGCGGCGCGCTGAATACTTTGGGCGATTATTTCCGCTGTGCCTACCGCAGTTTGGCCATCAGCTATCGCCAGGCCATTGACGAACTGGAAAAAAACACCGGAAAGACTTATGAAAAGTTATACATCGTAGGCGGCGGTGCCAAGAATGGTTTCTTAAACCGCCTGACCGAAGAAGCAACCTTAAAGCAAGTGGTAGCGCTTCCCATTGAAGCGACAGCCATGGGTAATTTGAAAGTACAAATGGAGGTATAAATATGAGTTACGCAGAAGCAAAAGCAAAATACGCGGCCATTGGTGTGGACACCGACAAGGCAATGGAAATTCTGAAGAGCGTTCCCGTTTCTCTGCACTGCTGGCAGGGCGACGATGTGCGCGGCTTTGATACCGACCCCAGCAAGCCCCTCACCGGCGGCATTCAGACCACCGGCAATTATCCCGGCCGTGCCAGAACACCCGAAGAATTGATGGCGGACCTGGATATGGTGCTGAAACTTTGTCCTGGCACCAAGAAAATGAATCTGCACGCATCCTATGCCATTTTTGAGGAAGGGGAGTGGGCAGACCGGGATCAGCTGGAGCCTAAACATTTTCAGAAATGGGTGGATTTCTGCAAGGAGCGCGGTCTTGGCTGCGACTTTAATCCCACCTTCTTCTCCCACCCCAAGGCCAACGGCTTGACTTTGTCCTCTCCCGATCCGGAGATTCGCAAGTTCTGGATCGATCACGGCAAAGCTTGTATTCGCATTTCCAACTACCTGGCACAGGAGCTGGGTCAGCCTTGCGTTATGAACATCTGGACCGGTGACGGCTTTAAGGACATTCCTGCTGACCGTATGGGTCCCCGGGTGCGTTATAAGGAAGCAATCGACGAGATCCTTTCCGAGCCGTTTGATTTTAATATGGTCAAGCCTTGCGTTGAAAGTAAGGTCTTCGGCATCGGTGTGGAAGCTTACACCGTCGGCTCTGCAGAGTTCAGCCTTGGCTATGCGGCTATGAACAAGGATCGCTGCATTCCCCTGATGGACAACGGTCACTATCATCCCACCGAGGTGGTTTCCGATAAGATTCCTGCCCTTTTGGCATTCTTCCCGGAGATCGCTCTGCACATTACCCGTCCTATCCGCTGGGACAGCGACCACGTGGTGCTTTTGGATGACGAGACCAGAGAAATCTGCAAGGAAATCGTCCGCTGTGGCGGCCTGGAGGGCCGTGTAAAGATCGCTTTGGACTATTTTGATGCTTCTATTAACCGGATCGCCGCCTGGACAGTAGGTCTGCGCAACATTCAGAAGGCACTGCTGATGGCCCTTTGCACACCGGATTTTACCAAGCTGCAAAATGAAGACGACTGGACACAGCTGATGGTGCTGCAGGAAGAACTGAAGACGATGCCCTTTGGCGAAATTTGGGAGCAGTACTGCAACCTTTGCGGTGCGCCTGCTGACGGTGCTTGGTTTGGTATGGTCAAGCAGTATGAAAGTGAAGTACAGATCAAGAGAGGATAAATAAAATGTATACACAACAACTTGCTGCACTGGCAGCAATGTCTAACAAGTATGGAGCAAATCCGGAATATGTGTTGGCCGGTGGCGGCAATACCTCTTTTAAGAGTGAGGACCGCCTGTGGGTAAAAGGCTCCGGCACAGCATTGGCAACCATCAAAGCAGAAGACTTTGTGGTTTTGGAGCGGAAATCGCTGGATGCAATGTGGAGCACCCAATATCCTGAGGAAGAAAAGGCTCGGGAAGCCAAGGTTTTGGAGGATATGATGAATGCCCGGGTGGAGGGTGAAAGCCGCCGTCCTTCTGTGGAAACCTTGCTGCATAATCTGTTCCCCCAGCGCTATATTCTGCACGTGCATCCGGCCATTGTAAATGGTCTGACCTGCGCAAAGAACGGAAAGGAAGCCACAAAGCAGCTGTTCCCCCAGGCTGTATGGGTAGAGGCCTGCAAACCCGGCTATATTCTGGCTCTGGAATGCAAAAAGCTGATGGATGCTTACAAGCAGGAAACCGGTAAGGACTGCGATTTGTTATTCCTGGAGAATCACGGTGTATTCTTTGCGGCAGATACTGTGCAGCAGCTGGATGTTTTGGCAGAGGGTGTTATGAACGCTTTAGCAGCAGCAGTAAAACGCGGCCCCGCTTTGGAAGAAGTTCCGGCCGATGGCCAAAAGGTTGCGCAGATTGCTGAAGTTTTGGCTGAACTGTATGGCGGTGAGCAAGCTGCTGCAGTGGCTTTCTTGGCAAACAAGGAAATCCTTTCCTATGACCCGGCCACCAAGAGCCTTTCTCCCGACCACATCGTTTATGCAAAGGCAAAGCAGCTGGCAATCCCTGCTGATGCAGATGTAAAGGAACTGTTTGAGAAGTTCACCGCAGAAAACGGCTACAAGCCCAAAATCGTTTTTGTGGAAGGTTTGGGTATGTTCTCCTGCGGCGCGAATGAGAAAGAAGCATCTACCGCGCAGATCGTTATGCTGGATGCCATTAAGGTGGTTGCCTACACCGAGTCCTTTGGCGGTGTCAGCCCCATGCCGGAGTTCTTGATTGATTTCATCGTCAACTGGGAAGTGGAGAGCTATCGCTCCAAAGTCAGCTTGGGCAAATAAGATATGAAAAGGCTTGTCTTTTGACAAGCCTTTTTCTTGCTTTTTTATGATGTTTTTGGTATAATCCTATAAAAGAGCGAACAAATTCAAAGAAATCAAGGAAAATGAAAGGAGCAATTTATGAATATCAACTACATTCACCCTGCTGACCAACTGGTTATGTTTATGCAGCGTATTTATGACAAGGGTATGACCACCACCTCCGGTGGCAACCTGTCCATTATGGACGAAGACGGCAATATCTGGATCACCCCTGCCGGCGTGGACAAAGGAACGCTGAACCGCAACGATATTGTTTGCGTGAAGGAAGATGGCACGATTGTTGGTATGCATAAGCCTTCTTCTGAGCTGCCCTTCCACGCAGCAGTATATAAAATGCGTCCGGACCTGAAGGCGGTCCTTCACGCGCATCCTCCGGCTTTGGTATCGTTCTCCATTGCCCGGAAATGTCCAAACCTGGACCTGATGCCCTCTGTGCGCAAAATGTGCCCCCAGGTGAAAATTGCGGCTTATGCAGTTCCCGGCAGTAATGAGCTGGGCGACAACATTGGTAAGTGCTTCCGGGAGGGCTGTGACATTGTTCTGCTGGAAAACCATGGTGTTTGCATTGGCGCTCCCAATATGTTCACTGCATTCCAGCGCTTTGAGACACTGGACTATGCGGCTAATCTGGAGATTCTTGCCAAGAAGATCGGCAAGCTGCAGCCACTGAATGAGGAGGCCTATCTGGTCAGCCAGACCCGTACCCATCTGAAAATGGATGACTTTATTCCCGGCAGCCACAGTGTAGAGGAACTGGCCGCCCGTCGGGATATGATCACCTTGATCCGCCGGTCCTACAAGCAGGGCTTGTTTGCGGCTACCCAGGGAACTTACTCCGTCCGTTTGTCTGACGGCAGCTTCCTGATCACCCCCTACGGTATGGACAGAGCCTACCTGGAGGAGGACGATTTGGTGCGCGTCAAGGCCGGTATGAAGGAGCAGGGGAAAGTGCCTTCCCGTGCGGTAGGTCTGCACCAGGCTATTTACAATGCCAATCCGGAGATCAGCGCAGTGCTTCTGGCCCAGCCGGTCCACGCAATGGCTTTTGCGGTAACGGATGCGCAGTTTGACCCCCGGACCATTCCGGAAAGCTACATCCTTCTGCGGGATGTGCAGCGGATGCCCTACGGTCAGAATTACACCCAGCCTGGAAAAACTGCTGATTATTTCAGCGAGGTCAACCCGGCGGCTATGGTGGATAACGACTGTGTGATCGTAACCGGTAAGACGCTGCTCCAGGCCTTTGACCGACTGGAGGTTATGGAATCAACTGCCCACTCCATCATCAACGCTTCTGCCATCGGCGACATCATCCACATCTCCAAGGAGGAAGTCGACGATCTGAAGGTGGCCTTCAATTTGAAAGACTAAAGAAAAACGCACCGGTTTACCGGTGCGTTTTTTATAGCGTTTCAAAACTATGCTTTGCGTCAGAATTTGCGTACTTTTTGTAGATTCTGTAATAGCAGGAATAGTCATTAAAGCCGCATTTGGCCACGGCAGTTGTCAGACTTTGTCCTTGCTCCACCAGTTTATGCACCTCCAAGAGTCGCTTTTTGGAGATGTAGCGGTAAATGGAAATGCCCAGCTCTGTACTGAACTTGTGAGCCAGGGAAGAAGGTGAGGTGTACAGCGCTTTGGCGATCCTCTCAGTTGTAATCTTCTGCGGATAATTTTGATCGATGTATAGGATCGCCTGCTGTACCAGGGGCGAGATGTTGATATTCTGATGAACTTGTTCTTGCTGGTCGTACTTAAAATACAGCAGCAGCTGCATCAAGGAAGATTTGACAAACAGGAGTTTTTCTTCTTCCGGGAGTGCGCTTTGGGCGAACTTGATCAAATTGGAATAAATATTCTGGATGTTCTTGCCCGGCGTAGAAATCACTTTGATTTGCGTCATAACATCATCAATCAGCGGCATCAGTTCCGGATGATCGGAAAAGCCCAAAATGAACCGGGTATACTGCTCCGGACTGGTGACCCGAAACTGGTGAAACTGTTCTTTGGGGATGATCACGATGCTGCCGGGTGGCAGTTGCTGTTGGATGTCCTTGGAGATAAAGTAAGCGCTACCGTCCAGAAACAGGACGAACTCATGATAATAGTGAAACTCCTGATTTTTTGTGCTGGGTTCGCCTTTGGCATACTTTATATGCAGGGCAGGTGAGCCGGCCCGATAATCAAATAATGTGTGCATAAACTCCACTCCTTGCGACTGTATAATGCATCATAACACCAAGTTGCACGAATTACAATATAAATTGCAAAAATTGCTATATAAATTGTAAAAATATGATATTATGATATAGAAAAAGACCGGGAGGCATTTCTATGAATCCATTAAGACAGAAACTGGAAAAGGGCGATAAGATCCGTGGCACACTGGTAAGCACCACGGACCCGGCTATGTGCGAGATTATGGGCAATATCGGTTACGATTGTGTGTGGATTGATATGGAGCATACCTATATGAGCCACAAGGATGTTCTGTGTCATCTCAACGCAGCAAGATCGGTAGGTATCCCGGCAATTGTCCGTGTGCCGCAAAATGATTTGACTACCACAAAGCGGGTACTGGAAATGGGTCCCGATGGCGTTATTTTTCCGATGGTCAGATCTGCCGAGGAGCTGAAAAGCCTTATCGATATGACCGTCTATCCGCCTCGCGGCAACCGGGGCTTCGGTCCGCTGCGGGCGATCCGCTATGGCACAGACGATGCGGTGGAGTATACCAGAAAGACCAGTTTTGAAATGTGCCGCTTTGTGCAAATCGAGCATATCGATTTTATTGAAGATCTGGAAGAAGTTCTGAAGATTCCCTATGTGGACGGATTTATCTTCGGACCGAATGACCTTTCCGGCTCGCTGGGCGATTT
>JAGBVD010000183.1 GCA_017630495.1 Oscillospiraceae bacterium | reverse complement strand
GGACAGCCTGATCGACGGCTTGGCGGAAATTCTTAAGGATATAGAAAGCGGCAAGCTGGCCATCGATATGACCTGCGAGGACATCCATATGTTTGTGGAGCAGGAGCTGACAAACCGGCTGGGAGATGTGGGCAAAAAGCTCCACACCGCCCGGTCCAGAAACGACCAGGTGGCATTGGACATCCGGATGTACCTGCGGCAGGAAACAGAGGAAATCATCGCCCTCGTCAAGGATTTGATTGCCGCTGTTACCGACAAAGCAGAGGCCTATGCCGATGCCATTATGCCCGGATACACCCATCTGCAGCGGGCCCAGCCCATCACCTTCGGCCACCATTTAATGGCCTATGCAATGATGCTGCTGCGGGATATGGACAGACTGACAGACTGTAAAAAGCGGATGAACATCTCCCCCATTGGCTGCTGCGCGCTGGCAGGAACGACCTACAACACCGACCGGCATTTTGAAGCAGAAAAGCTGGGCTTTGACGGTATTTGTATGAACTCCCTGGACGGTGTTTCCGACCGGGATTTCTGCGCAGAGCTGATGAGCGCCCTGTCCATTTTGATGGTGCATCTTTCCCGGTTCTCTGAAGAAATCATTCTCTGGTCCAGTTGGGAGTTTAAGTTCGTAGAGCTTTCCGATGCCTACACCACCGGCTCGTCCATTATGCCCCAGAAAAAGAATCCGGATATGGCAGAGCTTGTCCGTGGCAAGACCGGCCGGGTGTTCGGTGATCTGATGGCCTTGCTGACCACCTTGAAGGGTCTGCCCCTTGCTTACAACAAGGATATGCAGGAGGACAAAGAAAGCGTTTTCGATGCCTGCGACACCGTCAAAATGTGCCTGCAGGTCTTTACCGGAATGGTGGCGACTATGCAGGCCAACACCCAGAATATGAAGCGGGCCGCCCAAACCGGTTTTATCAACGCAACGGATCTGGCAGATTACCTGGTAAAGAAAGGTCTGCCCTTCCGCAGTGCTTATAAGATCTCCGGTCAGCTGGTAGCACTGTGCATCAGCCAAAACACCGTTTTGGAGGAACTGCCCCTGGACACCTATCAGCAGTACTCCCAGCTGTTCCAGCAGGATCTTTATCAGGAGATCGATTTGGTTACCTGCGTGGAAAAGCGTATCAGCGAGGGTGGCACATCCGTTGCCTCTGTCAAAGCGCAGATCGCCTATGTCCGTGACCACATCTAGAAGAAGGCATTTTTATGGAACTGAAGAATAAAAGCTTTTTAAAATTGCTGGATTTTACACCTGCAGAAATTGACGGCCTGCTGAATTTGGCAGCGGAGCTGAAGGCAAAGAAAAAGGCCGGTATCCCCCACCGGCTGTGCGAGGGCAAGTCCATCGCCCTTGTGTTTGAAAAGACCAGCACCCGTACCCGTTGCGCTTTTGAGGTAGCCGCGGCAGACTTGGGTATGCACAGCACCTATCTGGACCCCAAAAGCTCCCAAATGGGCAAAAAAGAATCCATCGCAGACACTGCCCGGGTTTTGGGCCGTATGTACGATGGTATTGAGTACCGGGGCTTCGGTCAGGAAATCCTGGAGACCCTGGCTAAGTACGCCGGTGTGCCGGTTTGGAACGGTTTGACCAACGAATTCCATCCTACACAGATTTTGGCGGATTTTCTCACAATCCGGGAGCATTTCGGCACTTTAGAGGGCAAAAAGTTAGTCTATATGGGGGATGCCCGGTTTAATATGGGCAACTCGCTGATGGTCGGCTGCGCCAAAATGGGTATGCATTTTGTGGCCTGCGCCCCGGAAAAGTATT
>JAGBVD010000182.1 GCA_017630495.1 Oscillospiraceae bacterium | reverse complement strand
GGAAGCAGAAGCCATCTTTACCGCTGCGGAAATGGAATGCTCCGGCTGCGCGATGATGTTTACCTTTACAATGCAGCCGGACGGCTCACTGTTTTCCGGTATGGATGCCGGCAAGGTCTTAGGGGAACTGGAGGATGCCGGTGCGGCTGCGGTAGGTTTTAACTGCGTTGCTGCGGATATGATGACCCCCTACCTTGTAAGCAAGCTGCGGCGCAGCGTGAAAGGTCCGCTGATCTGCAAGCCTAACGCCGGTGTGCCGGTGATCGGTGAGGACAACCTTCCCCACTACCCTATGCGTCCGGCGGAGTTTGGTGCGATCATGACAGATTGTAGCGCAATGGGTGCCACTTTGCTGGGCGGCTGCTGCGGCACAACACCGGAACATATCGCTGCAATATAGACAATTTTGCCACTGTCTTATAGACGGTGGCAATTTTTTGTTCATTTTTTATTCATTTTTGTTGTCAAGCGTCGATTTTTTTGATATACTGTTTATGTTATGAAAAACAGAACACCTTATTTCGTCAGCCATAAAAATGTGCTGACCTGGCTGATGGTGCTGTGCATGGTCTGCTCGGCAGTGGCCCGCATTGTGTTCGTGGGTATGAAAGGAACCTTCGACACCAACCAGATGTGGAGCCAAATCGTTCTGCCAATCGCAGCAGCTTTGTTATACGCTGCCATCGTACTTTTCTCCGGACGGGAGCGCTTTTATAAATCCGCTATTCCCGTGTGGATGATCTGCCTTTACTACTATTTCTTCTTTGCAGGCTTCGGTTTCAGCGCTTTCGACACAATGATCACCGCGCTGTATGCCATCTCCCTGCTCTTTGTCGCTGTGCTTTACACTCAGATTTCCAGCGGCAAGGTTTCTCATGCATGGCTGTTGCTGCCGCTGCTGGCCTATCCCCTGGGCGCTCAGCTTTATCTGCAGCGAACCATTCTGCTCAGCGGTGCATACACCCAATTGCTGCCGGACATCCTGATGATTGCAGGCTGTCTACTCACTGTGCTTGCCATTCGGGTACATCCTGCCGGTGATTACCATCCCACCTGGGGTGACCGTCCCGACGGCAGAAAGATCCGCACCCTGGCACCTATGGCCCAAATTACCGCTTTCTTCCAGGTAGAGCGTAACACCTGCTCCAATCTGTTCGAGGAATCCTTTGAGATCACACAGGTAGAGCGCTACATCCGTCAAAAGCGCAGAGAAGGCTTGACCGACTTTGGCTTGACCCATGTACTGCTGGCCGCCTATGTTCGCGGTCTGTGCAAATATCCTCAGCTGAACCGGTTTATCTCCGGACAGCAGGTATTCTCCCGGGGAGAGGACATCCAGTACTGTATGGTGGTAAAAAAGGAGATGACTTTGGAATCTCCTGACACCTCTATCAAGGTCCATTTAAGCCGCAAGGATACAGCTTTGGATGTTTACAACAAGCTCAACGCAGCTGTTGAAGAAGTAAAGAAGTCCGCCGAACTGGATTCCGGTCTGGACAATCTGATCTCCTATCTGAACCTGATCCCCAATGTAGTTTTAAAGTTTGTGGTCTGGCTGCTGAAGCTTCTGGACTACTTCGGATTGCTTCCTAAGTTCCTGATGGAGCTGAGTCCCTTCCACGGCAGTCTGTTCTTTACCTCTATGGGCAGTCTGGGTATTCGTCCCATCTACCATCATCTGTACGATTTCGGCAACATCCCCGTTTTCGGTGCATTCGGCTGCAAGCGTCGCGCCCTGGAAATCCAGGAGGACGGCAGCGCGGTACAAAAGAAGTACCTGGATGTGAAATTCACTTTGGATGAGCGTATTGTTGACGGTTATTACTATGCCGCGTTCTTCAAGCATTACCGCAGTTTGCTGCGGCATCCGGAGCTGTTTGATCTTCCGCCGGAAGAGATTCTTCCCGACATTGATTGATTATGAAAGCAAAAATTACATCTTATTTACCTACAGAGTGTCCCTGGCGGGACACTCTGTATTGGTATGACACCATTGATTCTACTAATACCCGGGCCAAAGAATTGGCCAGGGATGGTGCCGCTCACGGCAGCGTACTGATTGCAAAGCAGCAAACGGCGGGCAGAGGTCGGATGGGAAGGTCCTTCCACTCCCCTGCTGCCGACGGTCTTTATTTGTCCGTCATTTTGCGCCCCGGCTGCAAACCTGCGCAATTAATGCACCTGACCTGCGCGGTAGCAGTTGCTGTTTGTGACGGAATGGAAAAGGTTACCGGCTTCCGACCCGGTATCAAATGGATCAACGACCTTGTGGCTAACAAACGAAAGCTTGGGGGCATTCTTACGGAGCTTTCCATTGACCCGGTCACACAGCTTGTGGATTTTGCTGTTGTGGGTATTGGCATTAACTGTTTTCAATCCCAATTTCCGCAGGAGCTGAAGGAAATCGCCATTTCGTTGGAAGCCGCCACCGGTATAAAGGCAAACTTTGCCCAACTGACCGCCGCCATCATTCAGTCGCTTTGGCAGATGGACCAATCGCTTCTGTCTCAAAAAGAACAGATTATGGCCCAATACAAAGCAGATTGTATCACATTAGGGCAAGATGTGGCATTGCTGCGCGGCGAAGAAAAACGCTGTGGTACTGCCCTGGATATCGACAACGACGGACAGCTGATCGTCCGTTTTGCAGAGGGCAAAGTAGAGGCGGTCAACTCCGGAGAAGTCAGCTGCCGCGATCTTTACAGCATTTAAATTTTGTATTGCTTTTTCCTTTATTTTTGGTTATACTGAATACAGGAAACTTTGACAGGAGGAATATGAAATGAAATTCTGGAACAAATTTTTGAAGGTTGTAGCCAGTTTGGCCGCTGTTGCTGCCGTTGTTTATGTAGTAATCAACTATGGCGATAAGATTGTCGCCTGGACAAAGAGAACTTTTAAAAAGTATTTCCCCTGCTGCTGCGATTGCTGTGAAGAGGAACTCCCGGAAGAAGCGCTGGATGAAGCCCCTTCCGAAAATGTAGCAGAAGAAGCAGATTTTGAAGCCTGATAAAATGCAACGACCCCCGTCCGATTGGACGGGGGTTGTTTTTTTACCACGGTTCTGTTGTTACTTTTAATATGGTTTTCTTTTCAAAGATTTCCATATAGGAAACATGTACCGTTTTTACATTGCTGACCTTTTCAATATAGCTATCCAGCATCTTATCCACAGACTTTTCGTCTACCGTATCGTTGACCAGAACATAAGTAACATACTTTTTCTTTTTGGCACGGCTGTCCGTCAGCTTGGCAAGGTCCTTGATCTGTTTCTCCTTTTTGATGTTGGCCATTGTCAGTTGAGTATAGGCAAAATCCCGGGACGCATCCTCGCATTGAGGCCGCATATCCTCGTAATCAAGGAATTTGCTGGATGCCAGCGCATCGGAAACCCCAAAGTAAAGGGTCCGATCTTCCAAAAATTCCTCTGTGGTATCTTCGTAGGTGGGGTCGAAATGGTAGTAATGCTCCCCCAGCTTTGCCACCACCCAGGTGTGGCCCACATTCTCGTCCCGCTCCTCCTGGGTAGCATTTTCCGGCAGCTGCACATCGTTGCCCATCACCTCGCAGGCATCCACGTTCGCAAGCTGATACAGCAGCAGTAGCATATTACTGTAGCCATCGCAAATGGTCTTGCCCACACAAGCCCCATCGTACAGATAATCCTGCCCGGAATAGCTTTCGTATTCCGTATAGGTGATCTTGTCGCAAACATAGTGGTACAGATACTGCATTTTTTCTTCCTGGGTATCATACTTGGCAGGGATCTCCTGCACCACCTTACGGCAGGCTTCTAAGGCCTGCATTTTCTTTTCCCAGCGATCCTTTGCAAACTGCTCTGTGTGAAAGTAAATGCGTGTGCCGTGCTTGGTCGCATCCCAAATTCTGGTATACTCACCATCGCCGTCCACATTTTGTTCCAGGAACGGCGAATCCAGGGCCACAATATCTCTTACCATATCGTAGTCCATTTTTCCATCGGAAACATACAAAGAAAAGCCCTTTAAGCAATGCTCCATCGCATACAGATAGCTATTATAAATGGTGCATGCATCCCCGGACAGCTGATCCCGATACCAGGTGCTTAAGCAATCTGCATACTGACTTTCATAGTTGCTGATTTCTTCCAGCGGAATATAGGTTGGCTCGGCCTCCTCTTCCCGGTAAAAAAGCACGTATGATGCAGGGTCAAACCGGTACTCCACCGCAAGGGGATCTTCCCCCAGCAGCTCCACCATCGCAAATTTTGCAAAACCCTCCATGGAACAGCCGCACAAACTGACCACCAGCAAAATCGCCAAAGCCAAGCACAATATCTTTTTATGCTGTTTCATAAAGATCTCCTTTTCTCATCCAAAACGGCATATTATCTCTCACGATTTTTATCGTCAATTGGCACACCTTGGGCTCGCAAATGATTTAGTAATTTCTCTTCATAATCTGAAATTTCCCCGTGTTCATACAAATCAATCTCGTTTCCGTCTTTCATAACCAAAACATAAGACGGATAATCAATGGTTTCATCAAAACCGTTCACTCTGTTTTCCTTGTAATACACCCGATCAATTTCTTCATATGCATAATACTGCCCCTTTAAGGACAAAAACTCTGTGTTATCAATAAAACCGTCAGCCTTAAAAATAAGATTCCATTTGGCAAGCAGGACGGATAACGCAATTCCGGCAGCAACGATCACCACAAGAAAGCCCTTCATAAATCGGTCAGCGCCGCCACCGTTTTGGATGTAATCCATCTCAAAGTATTTTTCGTGGTCCTTTTTAAAAAGCCATTTGTATATCTTAAACCGGGCAAAATAACTCGCTTCAAAAGCTGTCAAAAATCCTGCCATAATACAATAGGGATAATTGTAGATTGGTCCCATAAGATAAACAGATTGCCAGCCTTCATAGGACACGATTAGAAAATATATCAGAAGATACCCGGCCGCGGCAACAGGGGTAAGAACAACTGCTGCAAGCAGCAGCGAAAGCAGTTCTTTCCCTGAAGATTTCTGCAAGCCGTTTCCGTCATAGGTTTCGGCGTTGACCGTTATTTCAGAAATGTCCGGCATCTGCAGGCTTTCTGACGACCAGATGCGAAGCATGCGTTTTTCGTATCCTGTCAGTTTTTTGATCTTGGAAAGTTGCTTGATCGCCTTTGCATAGTTCCCCTTTAAGCTATTTAAGAAGGCATCGCTGGCAAACCGCAACACAAAGAAGTTGGCAATTTCCACTGCCATAATGTCGAAATTTGTCATATCTTCGGGATCTTCCACTTCAAAGATATATTGCAGTTCCTTGTTAAAAGCCGTCAGCATTTTTTCTTTTGCAGCGATATCATAGCTGATTTTTGTGATTTCTTCCAGCTGCCTGTTCAGCACACTTTCTATGCAGTCAAATGCTTGCAGCATGCCTGCTGGATTGCTGATCAGCGGAACGCACATTGGCGCTGCAACATCCACATCACAGTAATCCATAAAAAGCGGTAGCGGAATGTCAACAGACCCTTCTTCCGTTTTGTCAAAAGAAACGCTGCAGCTTAGAATGCTGTTCACTACGCTTAAAATGCCATGAGCCGTATAAGTAAATTTAATCACAAACGCATTATAATAAATTTTGGCATAGCGATATCTTAAGTTTTCCGGTTTTTCTTTCCCTTTGTAGTCGCTTGATATCTGACAAAACAGTCCGCCAGTGTTTTGGCAAAATGCCTTTGCCGACTGATCAAATTGCGCAAAAATACGGTTTAACGCGTCTGCTCTGCTCATGCTGCCAATCTCCTTGTGTATATCCCCGGATCAATCTCCCAGGCGGATGTTGATGCCACCGCCGTCGTTGTCTGTGGAATTATGGATGCGCAAATAAGGACTCAATGCCTCTGCCGTATTGATCAGCGGCATAGACTGGATGTACACCTTACCCGGTCCGGTAACACGGGTGTGGAACAAGCCCTCACCGCCCAGGAATATGTTTTTCGCGCCCTGCACCGTCTGAATATCCATGGTGCAGCTTTCGCTCATGGCTGCCAGATAGCCGGTGTCCACGATGATACTTTCGCCTACAGCCAAATCATATTCCTTGCAATGGCCGTCAATCTCCAAAAATACCATACCATTTCCGGTAATTTTCTGCATAATGAATCCTTCGCCGCCGAAGAAACCTCTTCCCAGCTTTCTCTGAAAATAGACAGAAAGATCAAGTCCCTTTTCCATTGCCAAAAAGCCGCGTTTTTGCACAATAATACCGTTTCCGGGGGTCACCTGATAAGGAATGATCGAACCGGGAAAGGTGGAAGCGAAAGCGATCATACCACAACCACCAACGGGGGTATATTCATTAAAAAACAGGGATTCCCCGGAAAAGAGTCTGCCAAACATTTTCCCAATACCGCCACCGGTATTGGTATCCATTTTCATATTGGGGCTCATCCAGCTCATTGCGCCGCTTTGGGTGCAAAGGGTCTGTCCTGCCTCCGGATAGCAGATCACCACCGGCAAATTGCCGCCTTCAATTTCGTATCGAATCATAATGGAAACCTCCTTTATGGAATCTATCTCTATTTTATCATGGGTAATTTCCCATTGCAAGAAAAAACCACGGAAACCAAATGATTTCCGTGGTTTTCGCTTAATTCACTTCCACAATGCCGTTTTCTTTTACGGTGATGGTCATACCGTCTTTGACATAGTTGAGGAATTCCTCGCCCAGAGAGTCAATAACCGGCATCGCGGAGTTCTCGATCCAGACATTGGACAGCACCGCACCGGCCGCTGCCAGAGAATCGATATGGTTTGCAAAGAGCATACAGGCAGGATTCTTTTCCATTGCGCAGGCGCAGTACAGCACCAAGCCACCGGTGGTAGAGCCGATGGTCTGGGGCAGGCACAGCGCCTTGTTAATTAAAGGCTTGCCGTGAAGTTCCTGGTTGTTCTGGTCACCGCACTTTACCTCTTTGTCACCAAACTGCAGTGCCATCTGGAAGGATGCCAATGTGTTGAAGCCCTGGGTGGTAACAACTGCTTCTGCCGTTACCTGACCGGGTGTAATCACTCTGCCTTGAAACTGTTTCATTGTGCAGCACCTCCCTGTGTGATGATGTCCAGAATCTGGCTGTCTTTATAGTATTTTGCGCTGGTGTAGGTACGCAGCTTGTTGGAAGATGTAATGACCGGCATCGTCTTGCAAAGGGGATTGTTCATATACATCAGCGGGCAAATGTAAGAAGTGATGATGCCGGTTGCCTTCAGGCGAGGCGCAAACTCTGTCTTATTAAAGGCTTCCAGCACCTTCGGTGCGGCGGTAAATACCGTGGGGATCACGACCTTCTTCTTGCCGGACTTCGCGAGGGCCGCTTCAACATTTACAGTCCAGTCCTTCAACTGCTCCAGAGAAAGGTGGGGACAGCCAACGAAGCACAGCTTCGGCTTGGCATCAGGATTTTTCCAAATCACCGGGTACTCACTTTGTACCCGTTCCAGCTCTGCATCGTCGATGATGTATTCTCTTGCACCTTCGGCAATCAGCTTTTCACCCAGCTCCACAGCCTCGGGGGTCAGGTTTTCAATATGATACAAGCCTACTGCGCCGTTGGAGGCGGTGGCTGCGCCAAAGTCCTTCAGATAGGCGCAGGCAGCATCGTTCAGCTCTGTGCCGATCCACTTGTCCAGACCCACCACATAAGGCACATCCTCCATCACCTTCATGCCGATGGCAGAGCCCAAAAGCTGGGCTTCCGGCTTCTTGGAGGTGTTGACCTTGACCACCCAAGTGGCCTTTCTGCCCTCGTCGGTCAGCAAACCAAAGTAAGGCACATAGCCGACGATGGAGCCCATAATGTCGATGATGCCGGAGTTACGGTTGCAGCGTGCGCCCAACACAGAGTTAGCGTAAACAACAGCGCTGGACTCCGCCCAGGACAGCACATCGCCCTTTTGGGGTTTGTTGCCCATCTCGTCCATATAGCAGGTGCAGGTAAAAGCGTCATCGCTCATAAGGCCAAGCTCTTTTAACTGCTTTTCATAAAAATCCTGCTTTGTGTACATAAACTTGTTGAAAATAAGGTTTTGCAGGAAATTGGCAGGCACATTCTTATCCAGCGGCCGGGGGTCAACGGAAAACTGCTGACCGGAAGCCACACCGGCATCCAGAAGCTGCTGCATCAGGTCATACACCGGGGACATCACCTTCAAGCCGAAGGAGGTAACCAGGTGGTTGTATTTAGAGGTTACAGGCACAAGCTTTTCCGCTTCAAAGGCATCACCGTACATCACCAAAGTCTTCATAACCTTGGCCATGGTCTCGCCTTTTGCACCGTCCAGAATTGCCTGTTGTTCTTGGGTTAAAATCATATCCGTGTCCTCCTATCACAGTTTCGTGGCCACATCCCACGCGCCCCAGATAACGCTGCGCAGGTTGCCCACCTTGGCCGCATCACCGATAATATGGATGTGCTTACCCTTTTCTGCCACCGGAGCAGGCTTGTAGCCAACAGACATGATCACGCTGTCGCCTTCGATAGCAAACTGCTTGCCGTCCTTATCCTGCACGGTAACATTGCCGCCGTCGATTTGGCAAAGCTTTGTTTCCAGATGCACCGGGACTTTGTTGGTCTTGAAGCAATCCCGCAGGTAGCTGGTGTTGGCAAGGCAGATACCGGGAGTAGTGATCAAATCGTCCTGCATTTCTACGATGGTAGGCTTTTTGCCCTGCAGGAACAGTTCATAAGCGATCTCACAGCCGGTCAGGCCGCCGCCGATAATGGTTACCTTCTCGCCCACCTGCTTGTTGCCCAGCAGGAAATCAATGGCTTCAATAGCAGTTTCTGCGCCCTTGACCGGGATGCTTCTTGCGGTTGCGCCGGTGGCCACGATCACCTCGTCTGCTTCCAGAGCGTTTACATCGGTGATCTGGGTGTTCATCTTCACTTCAATGGGATACTTAGCCAGTTCCCGGATATACCAGGCAATGAGGGCACGGTCCTTTTCCTTAAAGGAAGGTGTAGATGCTGCAATAAACACGCCGCCCAGCTTGTCGGTCTTTTCGTAAAGGGTCACCTGGTGACCTCTCTTGGCGCAGACGAGAGCCGCTTCCATACCACCGATACCGCCGCCGATGATGGCGATCTTCTTTGCCTTCTTGGCAGGCTGGATGTAGTATTTCTTGGACTGCATCGTCTGGGGATTCAGTGCGCAGCGAGCAAGACCCATGGTATCCTTCAGGTCCTGGGTGTTTGCGTGACCCTTGGAGGAGGAGAAATTGAAGCAGCCGCTGTGGCAGCAAATGCAAGGCTTGATATCCTCTAATCTGTCCTCGATCAGCTTGGTGATCCACTCCGGGTCTACCAGGAACTGTCTTGCAACGCCAACAGCATCAATTTCGCCCTTTTCAATAGCAACCGCCGCCACTTCCGGGTCCATTCTGCCGGCGCAGACAACGGGGATGTCCACAAACTTCTTGATGTGGGAAACATCGCTCAGGTTGCAGTTTTCCGGCATATACATAGGCGGATGGGCCCAGTACCAGGAGTCATATGTACCGTTGTCGGCATTCAGCATATCATAGCCGGCATCCTGCAGGTACTTGGCAGCCTTTTCGGACTCCTGCATATTTCTGCCCACCTCGGTATAGTCCTCGCCGGGCATTGCGCCTTCGCAGAAACCCTTCAGCTTGGACAGCGCGGAATAACGCAGAGAAACAGGATAATCTTCACCGCAAGCCTGCTTAATGGCCTTGACGACCTCTACAGCAAAGCGGTATCTGTTTTCAAAGCTTCCACCATAATCGTCGGTACGCTTGTTAAAGAATTCGATGGCAAACTGGTCCAGCAGATAGCCTTCGTGCACCGCGTGGACCTCCACACCGTCAACACCGGCATCCCGGCAAAGCTTTGCAGTCTTGGCAAAGGCTTCAATGATCTCGTGAATCTGCTCCACAGTCATTTCCGGGCAGATAATATCGTGTGCCCAGCGGGAGGGCTGCTCGCTGGGGCTGGCCAGCTCGTGGGAGGTGTCCAGCACCGGCTTAATAAGGGCGCGGGTAAACTTATTCTTATGCAGAGGAGCCACCAGTTCGGTAATAGCCCAGCTACGGCCCATACCGGCAGTCAGCTGGACAAACAGCTTTGCGCCGGTTTTATGGATCTCGTCCATAAACTCCTTCAAATCTTCAAACATTTTGGGATTCTGCCACAGCCACTTGCCCCAGAAGGTATCCCGCAGAGGTGCAATACCGGGGATGATAAGACCAACATTATTGTTAGCCCGCTCCAGGAAAAGCTTTGCCGCCTCTTTATCAAAGTGGCAGCCGCCCAGCTCAAACCAGCCGAACAGAGATGTGCCGCCCATAGGACACATCACGATGCGGTTCTTGATCTCCACATTGCCGATCTTCCATGGAGTAAATAACGGATCAAACTTCTTATCTGTCTTGCTCATTTAGAAATTCCTTTCTGAAATAAGTTATAGGGGATTTCCTTGCCCCTTTATCGATATATATTATACTATTTTTGCAGGCAAAGAACAAGGGGGAATTTTGGGCAGAGGATGAGGGAAAGCGATGCGAGCGCCGCCGGGGGCGGATAAAGCGAGCTGAGCGCTGTGCGCCCGCAGGCGCCATGCAGCGAGCAACCGCCGCTTGCGGCGGCTCTTGGCGAGTCGTAGTAGCCGCGGTCGATAGCTGACGCAGGCGCACTGACGCCAAGGAAGATATCGGGCACCGCAAT
>JAGBVD010000181.1 GCA_017630495.1 Oscillospiraceae bacterium | reverse complement strand
TCGACTGCACCGAGGGTGATCTGTGAAATTTGTTGCAGATTCAAATCCATTCTCCACACCAACTATCCTTGAATTCTTGTCGCAAAACGCATTATTATTTATAATAACATATCCAATAAGCGACTGCAAGACAAAACATTTTCATACAGCAAGCTTTGATGCGTGATAGAATACCGGCTGTATGTAAACGGAAATATTCCGGCCAGATTCCTC
This sequence comes from Oscillospiraceae bacterium, assembly GCA_017630495.1. Classification (GTDB taxonomy): domain Bacteria; phylum Bacillota; class Clostridia; order Oscillospirales; family Oscillospiraceae; genus Faecousia. The sequence continues at coordinate 20,009 of JAGBVD010000181.1, read as the reverse complement.
CAAACAAAAAAGGACATCCTAAGGATGTCCTTCTTGTTTGTAACTAACACGCAAAATGGAACCGGTCTAAAAAGCTGATTTTCTTTGCATTAATAATTTAATTTTTAAAATTAACAACTTTTTTAATGGTTTCTGAATTGTTATCTATATACTCAATATAAATTTCTTCTTCATTTAGAAAAATAAGTTTCTCGCAAGTTGCCATAGAAAAATTCAAATCTAATTCTTTTGAAAATTCCGAACAATCAAAAAATCCTTTTATATAAAGTTTTGGCTTTTCTTCAGGTTTGAAATATGCAATATAATATTCTTTTTCCTTGGTATCAACATAATCTGCATATATCGTATATGGATTAAATTCTTCAGACCCCTTTTTGTCATAGACATTAAAATATTTTACAGAAAAAGCATTAGTGCCAAAGCCTAAAAACAATCTAATAATTCCGTCGCCTTTGTCTTCAATTTTTGGCTCTGTTCCTGTTTTTATATCTTCAACCAAAACATCTTTACCGCTTGTTATTCTATATTTATATTTTTGTAAATCTTCCTCATATATTTGGTAAAAGGGTGTTTGTATAATATATTTGCTTGTATCAATATCAGTTTGTGAATTATTAATGGGTAAATCATTTTTGCTGTTATTCTCTTGATTAGTACCACACGCAGAAAAAGATAAAATTAAAACCACAGATAAAATAAGCAAACAAATTCTTTTCATATAATCACCGTCCTTGGGTGTATTATAGCATAAAAGCGGCGAAGAATCAATGCGGAGCATTGTATATCATCAATTCCGTAGGAATTGCATATCATCAAAACGAAGTTTTGTATATCATCATTGCGAAAGCGTTTTTGATACAGCCTGGCGGCTGATGAGATACAACAACGGCGATGCCGTTGTTGATGATATACACACTGACGTGTGATGATATACCATTGCTTTCGCAATGGATAAAAAAATTCCAAGTCCGAAGACTTGGAATTTTTTGGAGGTACCGGCCAGATTTGAACTGGCGGATCAGAGTTTTGCAGACTCGTGCCTTACCACTTGGCTACGGTACCATATATGAAATTAGGAACGCTACGCGCTCCTAATCTCTCTTTTTGGAGCGGGTGACGAGGCTCGAACTCGCTACCTCCACCTTGGCAAGGTGGCGCTCTACCGGATGAGCTACACCCGCATCTTGCCGACCGTCGGAACCGAATAACTTCGATTCCGACAATGTCGGTTCTGGTGCCTCCGGTCGGAATCGAACCAACGACACGTGGATTTTCAGTCCACTGCTCTACCTACTGAGCTACAGAGGCATATTGAGCAGAGCATTTCGCTCTGCTCAGATGCTTTTATATGGCGACCCGGAACGGACTCGAACCGTCGACCTCCAGCGTGACAGGCTGGCGTGCTAACCGACTGCACCACCGGGCCAAATTTGGTGGGAACAACAGGGCTCGAACCTGTGACCCCATGCTTGTAAGGCATGTGCTCTCCCAGCTGAGCTATGCTCCCAAACAGTCCGCATCAATGTATAACATATCAGCGACGGGTATTATTATAACGAAGCACCCTGCGTTTGTCAATAGTTTTTTTGCTTTTTTTCCAAGAAATTTCCCCTGGGAAAATCGATGCATTTCTCCAGGGGAAACTTGTTTCATACAGTCTTCAATATCTCATAAATATCTTCCGGGGTGAAGGTATATACCTCATCACAAAACTGGCATTCCACCGGGAAAGCCTTCCCTTCTGCGGCAATTTCTTCCAGTTCCTTTCTGCCCAGACTGATCAATGCTGCTGTGACTCTCTGCCGGGTGCAGTAACATTTATAAGCCACCTCGGTGGTCTCCATAAACACAACGCCCAGGCCACCGCAAACCTGACCTAAAATATCCTCGGGAGTCATATCCTGCTCCAGCATCGCAGTTACCGCGCCGGCGCGTTGAATGCCTTTTTCCACAATATCGATGGTCTCATCCGTTGCGCCGGGAAGCAGCTGGATCAGATAGCCGCCTGCTACTTTTACCTGCTGATCTCTGTCCACCAAAACGCCCAATGCACAAGCGGTGGGTGTCTGCTCACTTTGCGCGAAATAGGCCGTCACATCATCAGCGATCTCACCGGAGACCAATTCAATGGAGCCAACATAAGGCTCTTTCATCTGCAAATCCCGGATAACGGTCAATGTGCCGTTTTTGCCAACAGTACTTCCAACATCCAGCTTCCCCGGATGCTTCTCCACAAGAGGAACATTGGGCTCGTATACATAACCACGCACATTGCCAACACTGTCAGACACACAGACAATACTTCCAATCGGGCCGTCCGCCTTGATCTGCAAGGTCATAGATCCGTTTTCCACTTTTTGCATATTGCCCATCATAGAGGCGGCAGTCAATGCTCTGCCAAATGCGGCAGTGGCATTGGGGGTAGTTTTCTGCAACTGGGCGCCACGACGCACCATTTCCGTAGAACGGATAGCGACAACCTTGACCATCCCATCCATACTCATTCCCCGAACAATATAATCACTCATTTTACAGTTCCCTTTCGTGCCTTGATATAAATGCGCAGTTCATCCTGCGCAGGGATTTCAAAGCGTCTGTCAGCAAAAATCTCAATGCCGGTAAAGCCTGCCTGCCGCAGATATCCGGTCAATTGCTCAACAGAGTACGCATACTCCTCATGCAGTTCAAAACTACGCTGCCAGGCATTTCCCCGGCGCTGGAACAAGTCCATTGCATAACTCAAAATGTTAGTGCTTTCATCAAACTCGCCCCGCCAAACGCAGTAGACATCTTCATCCTCATCCAAAAACACCTGACCATCCATTTTACGGAGCTTGTAAGGTGTGTTTACATCAAAAATAAAACAACCACCGGGATTCAACGCCCGATAGATCCGTTTCATTGCCTTTTGACAGATTTTCGGATCGGTAATGTAATTGATGCTGTCCAGCGCGCAGACGGCCAAATCCACCGCTCTGGGAAGATGCAAGTTTTCCAACCGCTGGCAAACATAAATCGGTGCATTTTCCATACCCTGGGATTTTTGCTGGGCAACGGTGAGCATCTGTTCCGACATATCCACCGCAGTTACTTTTATACCTTCATCTGCAAGCAACACAGCAACGCTGCCGGTGCCGCAGGCAAGGTCCGCTGCAGTGCGGGGTGCCAGGCCTTCCCTGTTTAATATCTGCCGATAGAACGACACCACAGCCTTGTAAGGCACATCGTTCGTTAATCTATCATAGCTGTCAGCCAATGCATAATAGGCATCCATCAAATTTACCTCATAAAAAAGCATCCCGGACATTATGCCCGGGATGCCGCATCATATAAATTAGCGGTTAAAAATGCTGAAGATCTCGTCGATGTCGTCAGACTTTACAGTGCCGCCGGCAACAGTTCTTTCTTCAACAGCCTCGACCTTCTGCTCAAAGCCGGTAGCGATAACGGTAACACGCATCTCGTCAACATACTCATCGCAAGAGGTAGCGCCAAAGATGATGTTAGCTTCGGGGTTGGCTTCCTGCTGAACGATACCTGCAGCGGTCTCAACATCATCCAGGGTCAGCTCTGCGCCGCCGGTAACATTGACCAGAACACCGGTAGCACCCTTAATGGAGGTCTCCAGCAGGGGGCTTGCAACAGCAGCCAAAGCAGCCTGCTCAGCCTTCTCACGGCCGGAAGCGATACCAACACCCATATGTGCGCGGCCGGCATCCTTCATAACTGCGCTAACGTCAGCGAAGTCCAGGTTGATAACGACCTTGTCAGAGAAGCTGACCAGTTCGGAAATGGAAGTGACAGCCTGCTTCAGCACATCATCAGCGATAGCGAAAGCATTGGCGAAGGTGATCTTCTCGTCGGTGACATACTTCAGACGATCATTGGGGATCACGATCAGAGAGTCAACCTTTTCAGACAGGGCAGCGATGCCGCTTTCAGCCTGACGCATACGGTTTGCACCCTCAAACTTGAAGGGCTTGGTGACAACGCCAACAGTCAGCGCGCCAGCCTCACGAGCCAGATCTGCAACGATCGGTGCAGCACCAGTGCCGGTGCCACCGCCCATACCGGCAGTGATGAAGACCATATCTGTGCCCTCAAGAACCTTGGCAATTGCTGCACGGCTCTCTTCTGCAGACTTCTGGCCAACCTCAGGCTTGGAGCCTGCGCCCATACCATTGGTGAGCTTCTCACCGATCTGGATCTTATTGCTGCAGATGGACTTATTCAAATCCTGCTTATCGGTATTGATGACAATAAACTCAACACCGTCAACACCGGCTTCAATCATACGATTGATAACATTGTTGCCGGCGCCGCCAACGCCAATTACCTTAATTTTTACAACGCGCTCCTGGAACATTTCAGACATATGCTCTCCTCCTATGTATCGTCGCAGTATGGAAAACTCCCATTTCTGCTATATTTATAACAGTACTCGTATATTCTACCGCGAAAAATGGTTTTGGTCAATAGAAATTCTCATTTTTCGTCAAATATTTTGCAAAAAAATCTATGAAATTAAGAAAATGGGGTGTAAATTACCTGATACTCCTTCTCCGGATCGGGTTGAATGGTCAAACTGACATCCAAAACACCACTGTCATAGGTCTGCATATGCTCGTCAATCGCCACGCGCGCCCATTGAATTTTCGAAGAAAGCTGTGTCAGATCGCCCAACAGCACCTGGAATCGGTCTTTATACCAGAACTCCAGTTGGGTCAAATCGGTTACATTCACACTGGCAGCATCACCGATAATTTTTTGCCCTTCCAGATACCCAATGATAGAAATCGCCGCATCCAACTGCTCTGTGGGTCGCGCAGAAGCAGCAGGTGTCTGTCCTTCCTCGGTTGTTTCCTGGTTTTCCGGTTGGAAAGCTACCGCCTCCTGGCCAACGGTGGGCACGGCAATCTTCAGACCGACAATCTTCGTCTTTTGCTCCGCTTCTGCCGCATTTGTCTTGTCCACAATGACACCGTCAGCACGCATCAGCCACCAGGAGCCGTCCTCTGCTTCCACAGAATAAACAACATCCAGTTCTTCAATCTCAATTTTTACCGTATCCGGGAGTTTTATACCAACACGAACGGTATCCACATAGGGAAGCTTGTTTTTAATATTGGTGCTGAGTTTTGCTTCACTGATGCTTAAAAGATTCTCTCCATCCATAATGCCGGAGGCTTCCTTAACCTGCTGGGGGGTGTATTTGTTTGCACCTGCAACGGTTACCACCTTCACCTTAAAGAAGATGGACATACCGAAGACCAACGCAAAAACCACCGCGATTACAGTAATCAGCCGTAACAGAAAACGCGTGGTGTTAAAGGGTCCGGGTTGGGTATAAACCAATTCCGGCTCCGGTTGCTTCGGCGCCTGGGTGCGAGACTTTGTTCTCGTCTTCGTTGCGGTAGGCGCTTTTTTTCTGGGCGCTGTTTTCCGCGCAGCGGATGCAGGTCTTCCCTGCGGCCGTGCAGTGCGCGTTTTTTCTCTGGTGTCCATACTGCGTCTCCTTTATCTTGAGCTTGCCAACTGCTTAATAATATCGCACAATTTCTGTGCAGAGTCAACCACACAGATTTTTTGCAAGGCCTTGCGCATTTGACTGTTGCGCTCGTGATCCTGCAAAAGCGCTGTGATTTCTGTCATCAAAAGCTGTGCTGTACAATCCTTTTCCAGCACCAGCACTGCAGCGCCGTTATCCGAAAGGGCTCTGGCATTCTTCTCCTGGTGGTTATCTGTCACATTGGGAGAAGGAATCAGAATGCAGGGCGTTCCGGAAGCGGCAATCTCGTTGCAGCTGGATGCACCGGCGCGGCTGATGATCACATCCGCGGCCGCCATTACAGTGGGCATATTATAAATATACTCCTGCATAGTGATGCCCTGTGATCCGTCCGTGCTGATACCCTTTTCCCGGACAGCTTCTGACATCCACTGCCAGCCATAGCTGCCGGTTGCATGGATGTGCTGGAACGGATAGCCGGCGGCTTTTTCCAGTTCAAACAGCTGCAAAACCGCTTCGTTCATCGCTTTCGCGCCCTGACTGCCAAATGCAGTAACTATCACCGGCCGCTCATCCAAACCCATTTCCTTGCGGGCATCTGCCTGCTTTGTGAAAATAAACTCCCGGCGCACCGGCATACCCACCGTTTCCACTTTATCCGGGTGCTTGTAATACTTTGCGCTTTCCGGGAAACAAGTGAGCACTCTGTCTACCCGGTCTGCAATCATCCGGGTCGTCAATCCGGGCATGGCATTTGCCTCGTGGACACAGGTGGGGATCTTCAGCATCGTCGCCGCAAGCAGTGCAGGAAAACTGGCGTAGCCACCGGTACCCACCACCACATCGGCTCCAAACTCCCTTAACACCTTTTTACAGTTACCCACAGAGCGAAGCACGCACCAAATTGCCTGGGCATTGCGTTTGATTCCTGCAAAGGTAAACTCTCTGGACATACCCATAGCCGGGATCGTATGCAATTTGTAGCCAGCCTTAGGGACCAGTTCTTCTTCCATTCGGTCCTTGGCGCCAATGAACAAAATCTTGCTGTCCGGATTTTGTTCTTTCCAGATATTGGCTACAGCGATTGCCGGGTTAATATGTCCGCCGGTACCGCCGCAAGTAAATACGATATTCATTCGATGCCCTCCTGTTTGGCAGGATGATTGCGATAACGGGATATACTCAAAAGGATTCCCATTTCGCCCAGATTCACAGCCAGAGCTGTTCCTCCGTAAGAGAAAAACGGCAATGCAATTCCCGTAGACGGCAACAAATTGGTCACCACCCCAAGATTCAGTACCGTTTGTACAGCAATCAGAGTAATCAACCCTGCTGCCAAAACCGTTGAAAATCTGTCCGGTGCGCGCAGTGCAATCCAATAGCCGCGCAGAATCAGCGCAACAAACAGCGCAACGATCAACAGCGCACCAATCAGTCCAAGTTCTTCACAAATAATCGCAAATATATAGTCGTTATATTGAAAAGGCAGATACAAATACTTCTGTCTGCTCTTCCCCAACCCCATACCAAACAGCCCACCGGAGCCGATGGCATACAAAGATTGCAGAATTTGATAGCCGGTATCTCCAGGGTCTTGTTCCGGGTGCAGCCAGGCAGTAACCCGGTCTCCGGCGTAACCCATAAAAGTGATGTATATAACCACAAATACCACCGCTGCCCCGGCAGCAGCGAAAAGCCATTTGGGGTTTGTTCCGGCCACAAACATCATTACAGCGGCAACCATACCCATCAGCATAATTGCCGACAAATGCTTTTCCAGCGCCAGCGGAATCAAAATTCCCAAAAGCGCACCGCCAAAGCCAAGAACGCCGTAACGGAATTCCTTTGCTGATTGTCCAAACCCCTTTGTAAGCCGTGCAAACAACACGATCATTGTAAATTTCGCAATTTCTGAAGGCTGAAACTGAAGTCCTGCAATATTGATCCAGCGTCTTGCACCGTTGACCGACTGGCCAAACAGCAACACAGAGAGCAGCAGCACAATGCTGATCCCATACAGCGGCCATGCGGTGCGCAGCCAGAAATCCGCCGGAATCCGGCTCAACAGCACCATCGCCCCAAGACCAATCACCGCGCAAGCGCCCTGCTTTTGCAAATAGCGTGTGGAATCCACATAACCGGTATCATACTCACTTTGGGCATAGCTTGCTGAATACAGCATCGTAAGACCAACGACCAAAAGCAGCAACAGTAAAATCAGAAACGGGATGTCAATACTTACCCTCGTTCGAAAACGACGGTCCTCTTTGGCATGCAGAAACCTCTGCGCTGCCATAAGAAGCTCCTTTCCTTATCGGACGCCGATCCATGCCAACAGGCACATTACAACGGATACAGCCGTAAATACAAATACAATCTTTTCCTCTTTCCAGCCACACATTTCAAAATGGTGGTGAATAGGTGCCATTTTAAAAATGCGCTTACCGTGGGTAATCTTAAAATAGGCCACCTGCAAAATAACAGATAATGTTTCCACGATATACACAAGGCCCACCAGGATCAGCACCAGCGGCATGTCCAGAGCGAAGGCCAGCGCGCAGATCGCACCGCCGAGAAACAGCGATCCGGTATCGCCCATAAAGACTTTCGCCGGATGCCAGTTATAAAACAAATACGCGACCAAACCGCCTGCCAGGCAAGCCGGAAGCAGTGCCAGATCCAGGGCATTCTTTGCAATCGCCACAGCAGTGAAGAACACCATAACCGGAATGGTTACCGTGCCACACAAGCCATCCACGCCGTCTGTCAGATTCACCGCATTGACACAGCCAACCATAACAAACATGGCAAAGAAAATATACACCAAGGGGTGAATTTGAAAAGCGACCTTCACAAAGGGAATGTATAAACTGCAGCTGAGCGTCCCCTGCTTGTAAAGCAAGTACAAATACAGCGCAGAAACCGCCATCTGCAGCATCGCTTTCTGGGCAGATGTCAGGCCAAGATTCCGCTTATATTTCAGCTTGAAAAAGTCGTCAAGAAAACCAATCAGGCCATAGCAGGCAGCCAATGCAAACACATACAAAACAGTATAATCAGCCATTGTAAATGCGCTGATTGCAAGGCAAACAACCGCAGCCAAAATAAACATCAATCCACCCATCATCGGTGTACCGGCCTTATAGTTATGCCAGGTGGGACCGACCTCACGAATAGACTGTCCAGCTTTCAACGCGCGCAGCATCGGCAACAGCAAAAAGCCGATGCCACCGCTTAATACAGCGCCTGCAGCTGCCGTTACAAGAATCCTAGTCATGGTTTTCCTCCAATTATTTATCTTCTGTCAGAAACTTTTCAATCACCTGTTCCAGGCGCATACCTCTGCTGCCCTTAAACAGAATGACATCGCCGGGTTTGGCCATTTGCTTGAGCACGGCAGTGAGTTTTTCCTTATCCTGAAAAGCCTTGGCGCAGGTGTCTTCCATACCACCGGTAATCGCGCCGCTGACCATTCGATCACTGCTGGGGCCGTAGGCCAGCAAAATGTCTGCCTTTTCCGCGGCAATTCTTCCCACCTTATAATGCTCTGCCTGAGTGCAAATTCCCAACTCCAGCATCTCGCCCAGCACAGCAACACGCCGTCCCTGACGATTTCCAAGCACATTCAGTGCAGCGGCCATAGATTCCGGTCCGGCATTGTAGCAATCCTTGATGATGGTATACTCACCTGCCTGGAAAATCTCCTGACGGCCTGCCATATTTTCAAAATACGCAAGGCTTTCAAAAATCTTCTCCGGTGTCACACCCATTTCAACGCCTGCTGCCACCGCAGCCAGAGCATCGGGCACAAAATGACTGCCTTCCAGTGCCAATTCTACAGGAAATTCCGCTGTATTGCAACGAACATTCATAGAAATCAGGCCGGTATTTTCTTCCACATTTTTACCCAAAACCGCACATTCTGTGTTATTTACACCAAAATAAGTGCAATTTTCGACTGTTTTATGCAAATTCCAGAGAAGAGAGTCATCACCGTTGAGGATGATCTTTCCACCCTCGCGCAAGCCTTCCAAAATCTCCAGCTTTGCCTGCAAAATGCCTTCCATAGAACCCAAGTGTTCAATGTGCATCGTGCCGATATTGATAATCATGGCTACATCCGGCTTTGCAATATCACTTAACCGGGCAATCTCCCGGAAATGGTTCATGCCCAATTCCAAAACTGCGATTTCCGTATCCTCCGGCATCGCCAGAATTGCCATAGACACACCGATGTCGTTGTTGTGATTGACCGGTGTTTTTTGCACCCGGTATGTACTTCCCAGTACTGCCGCCACCATTTCCTTGGTGGTACTTTTTCCCACAGAACCGGTAATACATACTACCTTCATTCCCAGACGGAGCCGTTCCTGCTGAGCAATATCTCCAAGCGCCTTGCGAGTATCCTGCACAACAATAGCCGGAAAATCTCCGTCGCAATGGGTACACAGCACCGCTGCCGCGCCCTTTTCCAGCGCAGCAGAAATAAAGTCATGGCCGTCTCTTTCACCTTGCAGAGCCACAAACAGCTGTCCGGGCTCCAGCTTGCGCGTATCATTGCACGCGCCTAAAAATGTTACATCTTTATATTGGGGGGCAACCTGACCGCCACACCATTGGGCAGCCTGCTGCAGTGTAATGGATGCCATATTATTCCCTCGTTTCTTTCAGGTACTGCCGCACCACTTCTCGTTCGTCCAGGTGGCGCTTTCTACCGTGAATCTCCTGATATGTTTCGTGGCCTTTTCCTGCCAATACAATTATATCATTTTTTTCCGCAATGTCCATAGCATATCTGATCGCCAAAACACGATTTTCAATTACTTTGTAGTTTTCTTTATAAGATTCCACACCGTCAAGGATATCGCCAATAATGGACATTGGACGCTCTGTACGGGGATTATCCGAGGTGATTACTGCCATATCTGCCAAATCCGTACCGATTTTCCCCATAATCGGCCGTTTCTGTGGATCTCTGTCACCGCCACAGCCGAAAACAGCAATTAATTTTCCTTTACAAAACTCCCTTACAGCCAGAAGCACATTCTTAAGCCCATCGGGAGTATGGGCATAGTCGATCAGAACTGTGTACGGTTTTCCCGGTGTGGGGATCACCTCAACTCTGCCCTTCACACCCTTGGCAGATGCCAGGGCAGCTGCCGCCTTTTCCAAAGATATTCCCAGACTCAATGCGCATGCCAACGCAGTCACCGCATTGTATATCATAAACTTTCCGGGAATTGGCAATATTACATCCACTTTACTTCCATTATAAACTGCAGTAAACGCAACGCCATCTGCGTATAATTTCCAATGCTCCACCCACAAATCTGCCATGCCCAAAACAGATGTGCTCATCATTTGACCACCGGCCTTGGCGCTAATACGGGAAAACCATTGATCATCCCTGTTAATGACACAGCGGTCCGCTCTTGCAAACAACTGCGCTTTTGCATCGCAGTAGTTTTCCATCGTTTTATGGAAATCCAGGTGGTCCTCTGTCAGATTTGTAAAGGCAGCCACATTAAAATGCACCCCGGCCACTCTTTCAAGTATGATAGCATGGGAAGATACCTCCATAACCACATATTCGCAGCCGGCATCGCGCATTTTGGCAAGTAGTGCCTGCAAATCCAGACTCTCCGGGGTTGTGCGATCTGATGGAATAGAAATATCTCCAATCATATTGTTTGTAGTGCCGATCAAACCTACTTTTGCATCCGTGACCGTTTCCAGAATACGCTTCAGAAGCAGTGTAGAGGTCGTCTTCCCATTTGTTCCCGTAATGCCGATGATTTTCATTGCGTTCGCCGGATTACCGTAATAATTCGCGGCGATGACCGCCAATGCCAATCGGTCCGATTTCACCAGAACATAGGGGATCTCCTCTTTTGGCTCTGCGGCTGTAACCACCGCCACAGCGCCCTTTTCCAATGCTTGGGAAATATATTGATTTCCATCTGTAACATACCCGGTAATCGCCACAAATAGACTGCCGGGTGTGGTTTTACGGGAATCATAAGCAATTGCGGTAATTGGGATATCTATGTCCGCTGCTATCTTGATAACATCCAGTCCCTTCAGCAAGTCTTTTAGCTGCATATGCCGCTCCTAGTCCTTAGTTTGCGTGTCCGCAAACTCCAACCGGATGGTTGTGCCCACCTGCGTTTGGCTCTTGGCCGGCACAGACTGTGCGGTTACTGTTACATTTGCCGAGGTATCCGGGTTTCCTGCTACCAATATATAAAGGCCTAAACTACCGGCTGCATCGCTTGCTTGCTGCCGGGTCATCCCAACAAAGTCCGGAACTTCTGTCATTCTATTTTCCGGTACTTCATCCAAATACAGCAGCACCTGGCTGTTTCCGGACACAGATTGGCCCGCCGCAGGGATCTGACCTTTTACCGTTTCACCGCTTCCGACCATTTCCCAGCTCAGCCCTTGCTGTTTCAATAGCTTTTGCGCTTGGTCCGCACTTAATCCGGACAGATCTTCCACAACTACCAAACGGCCGGCTGCGTCCTCCTGGGTATAGTTGTGAGCAACACCCAAATAGGGCAAAATATCCGCCATCACAGCGCCAACAGTAGGGGCCGCCATCACACCGCCGGAAATATAGATCCCGGTTTTTCGGGAAGGTGTGTCCAAAGCTACAAGAACAATATACTCCGGGTCTTCCATAGGCGCGATCCCCACGAAAGACACGATCTTGTCCTGCACTCTCTGTCCATTTTCATCAAAGACATCTATCTTCTCACTTGTGCCGGTTTTTCCTCCGATAGAGAATCCGGCCACACTGGCATTTTTTGCCGTGCCTTCCGTTACCACGGATGCGATCAACTCACACATTGTTTTGGAGGTTTCCTCGCTGATCACCCGGCGCACTGCCGTAGGCTCCTGTTTTAACACAGTGGTGCCTTGGGCATCTATCACCTCAGATACAATGTATGGTTCCATAAGTGTTCCACCGTTGACCACCGAAGAAATGGCGCGCAGCAGCTGCAGCGGTGTGATTTTGAAGGTCTGTCCAAAAGAGCCGGATGTCAAGGAGGCCGTGCCCCACTTGTCTGTATCCGTTACCAGTGCTTTATCAAAGAAAACGCCTTTGCTCTCCCCTGCCAAATCCACTCCGGTTTTTTCCAGAACGCCAAATCGGGAAATGTAATCGTAAAACCGTTCTCCGCCGAGCTTTAGCGCAATATGGGCAAAAGCGAGATTGCAGGAATTTTGCAGTGCCTGGGGTGTTTGTTCCGCCCCGTGGCCGGTAGAGCGCCAACAGTGAAGTCTTTGGGAGCGGCCGGGAATTTGCTCTGCGCCACTGCAATGAAATCTGGTTTCCAGATCAATGGCACCACAGTCCAACGCTGCCGCCATTGTCAGCACTTTAAAGGTGGACCCCGGCTCATAGCCGTCGGAAATGCAGCGGTTGCGCCACTGCTTTAATCGCGCCTGGGTCAGAGCATCCTGATAGCTCTTTTTCCCATCTATATAGGACTGGCTATTTTCCGGATGCATTAAATAGGACAAACGCATTTGCTCCAACTGCAATGCGTTTTCCTTGTCTAAAATCTTTGCGTAGTCATTGGGGTCGTAATTACCCATAGTTGCCATTGCCAGAATTTCTCCGGTCTTGACACTCATTACAATACCAAACGCACCGTTTTGTACATCGTAGCGTGCAATGGCATTTTCCATCTGTTTTTCCAGGCAGGCCTGCACAGTTGTGTCCAAAGTCAAAATTACACTGCAGCCTTGTCCGGAAGAGACATATTTTTCATAGGAAAAGGGCATATCCATTTCATTGTTGCCCTTAGTGGTAATGACCTTTCCCGGATTGCCTTCCAGGAAGCTGTTATAAGAGGCCTCAATTCCTTCGGAGCCGGTGTTGGATGCATTGGTAAAACCGATCACCTGGGATGCCAGCGTTCCGTAAGGGTAATAACGCTTTGCATTCGGCTCCAAATGGATACCTGAAATTTCATTTTCATTAATATAGTCGCGAATCTGTGATGCTGTTTGCTCATCGATTCGTGCCGCGATCTGCTTATAACGCTTGGTGGTATCCTCCCCCTGCTCACAGATCCATTCAGGGTCCAAATCTAAAAGCGTCCCCAGTTTCACAGCGATAGCCTGCAAATCAGCCCTCGACTGTTTCAGCTCATGGGGGTCTAAATAAACATTTTCCACGCTTTGATTGCAGGCCAGAATATTCATATTTCTGTCGTAGATCAAACCCCGGTCCGGCGTGACCTGGGTAGTTCTGGTTTGATTGCGCAGTGCCAGATTCGCGTAGTAATCGTAATTGGTCACCATAAGGTTATAGAGCCTGACAGAAATCGGCACAAATGCCAACACTCCTAACAACAGCCCGGCAGCTAAAATTCTATGATGCTGCCCAGTATCTGCCCGAATCCGCGTATATTCGTTTCTGCGCTGCCGCTTCATAGCGTCCCAACCTTTCCAATACAATTTTAGAATGGGCAGCGAGGAATTCCTCACCGCCCATTATTTCTGCTATTGTATTGTATTGGTCGGTTTCCACATTATGCAAATAAACCTGTCAGGAATGTATAGATCTTCTCCCAGGTATTGGGGTCTTTTTCAGACTCCACAGGAGGTACTTTCATGGTTATTTGCTTAACTTGATCCTTGGGGACCATACCCAGTGCCAATGCGGTTTTTTCCACATCAGCAATATCGTAACTTTCTTCGTATGTAGCATACAGCTGCCGCTGTTCCTGCCAAAGGGTCTGTACTTGGCTTTCCAGCATCGCAACCTCTTGTTTTGCCTGACGCAGCTGGAAGACACCCACCAGCATTAACACCAGCATTACAGTTGCCATAACAATACCAGCTGTGGCGACCGGATCAATGTACAGCGTAATGTGCTTGCGTTTTTTTACACGGGGAAGCTTTGCAGTGGGCATTTGCTCCACCGTGGCAACTTTGCATGCGGCGCTGCCTGCAGTATAAAATTGTACATACTGAACGCTGGGATGCTTTGCCATCTTTCTTCCCCCTTCTGAATATTTTTAAAGTTTTTCGCACACACGCAGCTTTGCGCTGCGGGAACGAGGATTTTCATCCAATTCCCCATTGGATGCAACGATTGGTTTGCGGCTGATCAGCTTTACCTGGGGTTTCTTTCCACAAACGCACACCGGAAATTCCGGTGGACAGGTGCAGCCCTTTGCCGCTGCAGCCATTGCGGTCTTGACAATTCGGTCTTCCAGTGAATGGAAGGTGATCACCGCCAGACGTCCGCCGGGATTTAACAGAGGAATCGCATCCTCCATTACTTTCTCTACAGCGCCAAGCTCGTCATTGACTGCAATTCGTATTGCCTGGAAGCTTCGTTTTGCCGGATGCTGTTTCTCCCGCAAAGCTGCAGGAGGCATTGCCGAGCGGATAATATCCACCAATTCCAATGTGGTCTTGATGGGTTTTTCTTCTCTGCGGCGGCAAATCGCTGCTGCAATTTGCGGCGCATACCGTTCTTCACCGTAAGTGTATAGGATTCTGCGCAATTCTTCCTGGGGCCAGGTATTGACCACTGTTTCGGCATTTAATGCATCCTGGCGATTCATACGCATATCCAGCGGTGCATCCACCATATAGGAAAAACCCCGGTCACCGTCGTCCAACTGGGGAGAGGAAACTCCCAGATCCAGCAGAATACCGTCCACACCGGAAATATTTAAATCCTTCAGCACCTGGGCAATTTCGCAGAAATTACTGTGCACCAGTGTCACCCGGTCTTTATAGGCTTCCAATCGCTGACCGGCTGCCGCCAGAGCTATCTCATCCCGGTCGATACCAATCAGATGACCGGTGGTCAGCCGCTTTGCGATCTGGCTGGAGTGTCCTGCGCCACCCAAAGTACCGTCCACATAAATACCATCCGGCCGAATATTCAATCCGTCCAGACATTCATTCAAAAGGACAGATATGTGATGAAACTCACTCATAGACCAATGGCCTCCAGGGAAGCAAGCAGTTTCTCGGGGGTAAGATTTTCGCTTTCAAAGGCTGCGAATTCTTCCGCATCCCAAATCTCCGCCTGCCCTGCCCGACCGACGATCATTACATCCCGTTTAATACCGGCATAATCCAAAAGGAACTGTGTCAGGGAAAAACGGAACTGCTTGTCGGGGCTGCATTGGTTTGCATTCATAAAAATCAAGCTGGTGGCCGCAGAGCGTTGTGAGATAGGCAGCGCATTGTAATTTTCACCTAACACGGCCCAGTCCTTGGCGGTGTAAACCGTCAGGCAACGACGGCCACAGTTCACACCCAGGGTAACGAAAAAGTCCTCCCCAAGTTCCGCCCGCAATTTTGCCGGGACAAACAGACGGTTCTTATCGTCCAGTTTGGCTGCGTATTTACCGATCACAATGCTCACCTCACTCCATTTTGCTCCACTTAGCTACCATTTTGCTCCATTTACTGACAGTATAAACAACAATTTTCAAAAAATCAATCTTTTTTTCAGGATTTTTTCAAAAAATCGTCAAAAAAGTTTGTAATTTTCGCATAATAGAACACTTGTTCGAACATTTTGACAAATTATCCCAAAAAATGCACTGTTCCTTCTTCCAGGATCGCTTCTATTCTGTTTGGATTCTTGCTGCAATTTAGCAAATATACGCTCAAGGGTTCTTCCACCTTTTCCTGCACCAGTCGGCGCAATTGTCTTGCTCCGGATTTTCGTTCCATCCTGGCGCCCAGGGTCGATGCCAGGGTTTTGGGCAAGATCAATTCAATACCCCGAGAGGCTGTTCTCTGCTGAAGCTGTTTGAGGTACTTATCCACGATGCCGGTTACCGCTTCTTCTTTAAGGGGTGCAAAGTGAACGATATTGTCAATTCTTCCCAAAAACTCCGGAGTGAAATGTTTCCGTAGCAAACTGTCCGTCTCCCCTGCCCGGCCAGCCGGTTGGAATCCCAGACCGTCACTTTTGATCTCGCCGCCTACATTGGAGGTCATTACAACCACCACATTCTTAAAGCTGACCTTCCTGCCCGTGGAATCTGTCAGCTCCCCTTCTTCCATGATCTGCAGCATAATACCCAGAACATCCTGATGGGCCTTTTCCAGTTCGTCCAGCAGTACCAGACAGTAAGGACGGCGGCGCACTGCCTCTGTCAGCTTGCCTCCCTCTTCATAACCCACATATCCCGGAGGCGCACCGATGAGCCGCGCCACAGATTGCTTTTCCATATATTCCGTCATATCCAGTCGGATCATTGCATCCCGGCTGCCATACAGTTCCTCCGCTATCGCGCGGCACAGCTCCGTCTTTCCCACACCGGTGGGGCCTGTGAACAGCATGCTGGCCACCGGTCTCGTCTCATCACGAATCCCGGAAAGGCCCCTGCGAAGGGTCTTGGAAACTTCCGCTATGGCCGCATTTTGACCCACTACATATTTTTCCAAAAGATTTTCCAGCTGCAGCAGACGCTGGCGTTCATCTGCCGTCAACCGTCCAACCGGAATTCCCGTTCTTGCATAAACTGCCCAGGCAATGTCATTCCCACTTACCGGTTTTTGTCGATGGCTTTCTGCAGATTTTGTCATTTTTCGCATTTTGTCCCGTATCTCTGCCGCCTTTTCAAAGCGGCTCTCCCTGACCGCCTCGCTCAATTCCAATTTCAGTTCCTGGCAGGCATCGCTTTTACTCAATGCCATCTGCTCCATCCGGGCGTGGGCCGCTCCCTCATCCAGAAGGTCGATCGCTTTATCCGGCAAAAACAGATCCGGCAAATACCGGACAGAAAGGCGGATCGCCTCGTGCATAGCTTCTTCCGTAATGCGAATATGGTGGTGATATTCCAACCCCGGCTTGAGTCCACGAAGAATGGCCATTGCAGCCTCCGTATCCGGCTCGGCCACCGTTACCGGTCGAAACCGCCGTTCCAGAGCCGGGTCTTTTTCGATGTGCTTTCGATACTCAGTTAAGGTCGTTGCTCCAAGCATTTGCAGTTCTCCCCGACCCAAAGCCGGTTTCAGGATATTTGCCGCGTCGATAGCCCCCTCCGCGGCACCGGCACCCACAATTGTGTGCATTTCGTCCACAAAAAGAATGATGTTGCCGCATCTTTTTACCTCCGCCAGCACATCCCGCAAACGCTCCTCAAACTCACCCCGATACTTTGTACCTGCCACAAGGTTCGCCATATTCAGGCTCATCAGCCGCTTATCCTTCAACTGCGGCGGCACATCCCCCACTGCCATTCGCTGGGCAAGACCCTCTGCAATGGCCGTCTTTCCCACACCCGGTTCTCCGATCAAAGCCGGGTTATTCTTACTTTTTCGGCACAGGATTCCAATGACTGTATCAATCTCCCGCTGCCGACCGATCACCGGTTCCATCGTCGATGCTTTAAGGATCATATCCTCGCTGAACTGCTCTAAAAGTTTCGTCTCCGCCGCCTCCTTATTTTGCTGTGTCTTTATTGTCCGCTCCCATTTCAGATAATCTACAATATCGCTAAATAATGTTTGCGTATTGATGTCGCACAGAAGCATAACCTCCTGGGCTGCCGTTTTCTCCCTGCGCAGCAAAGAAAGCAGAATATGCACACACTGCACCTGCTTGCACTGGAGTCGCTTTGCCTCATTACGCGCCCCCTGCAGCACCGTCCGCGCCTGGGCAGAAAAGCTTTGAGGCAGTGGCAGATCCGGTGTGCCCACACCGTACAGCAGCGCCGCCATAGCTTCTGCAAATTCCCAGTCAAAACCGGCAAAACGCAATAGCTGACCTGCCAGTCCCGGCGCCTGCGCCAATGCAAGCAACAAATGCACAGTACCTACATAGCTATGTCCAAAGGCTCTTGCCTTTCTTCCTGCAAAGGAAATCACCCCTTGCGCCTGGGATTCATACTGCATAGCGCCCTCCTTTTTTGGAAAATTTTCCCCATTTGCAAGAAAAAATATACGGAATGTAAAAAAGGAATTGCATTTTCTAAAATTCGTGTTAGAATATATGTGCGTCCGAAAGGACAAACATCATACATATACTGGAGGAACGATCATGGCTTATACCATTACCGATGCTTGTGTCAGCTGTGGCACTTGCGCTGACAACTGCCCCGTAGAGGCTATTTCCCAGGGTGACGACAAGTACGTTATCGATGCTGACGTTTGCGTAAGCTGCGGCGCCTGCGCTGACAACTGCCCTGTCGAAGCAATCGTAGAAGAGTAATTCTCGATTTCGCAATCTGCCTGCAGCACTGCAGGCAGATTTTTTTCGGAGGTATCTATGGAAGTTTTGCATAATGGCTACACATTGGAAATTTCCCCCGGTGCTTTTCCTTTAAGCACAGATTCGATTGCCCTTGCCGATTTCGTCCGTCTTCCTAAGAACGCAACGGTGCTGGATCTAGGCTCCGGCTGCGGCACTTTGGGTCTTTTGCTTTGCGCCCGGGATGCAAACTGCAGTGTTACCGGTATTGAGTTGACCGAATCTGCCCACAAAACGGCTCTTTGTAATATTGAAAATAACAAGCTTACTGACCGTCTTACCAGTATATGCACAGACCTGCGTAATTTCTCCACCATCTTGCAGCCGGGGTCTTTTTCCTGCTGCATTTCCAATCCCCCTTATTTTACAGACGGGCCCCAGAGCAAAACCGTCCCCCTGGCCCGCAGAGAGGATGCCTGCTCTATGGCAGAGCTGATGGCCGCGGCTGGCTGGGTGTTGAAATACGGTGGGGACTTTTTCCTGGTCCACCGTCCGGAGCGGTTGGCAGAGCTGATCGTCTGCGCCGCCAAGCACAACCTGGAAGCCAAGCGGCTGCGGCTGCTACGGCATCGAAAAGGCGGAGAAGTATCGCTGGTGCTGGTGCAGCTTCGCAAGGGTGGCAAACCCGGTCTGGTCTGGGAGGAAGAAAGCCTGTATGACGAAAAGGATATGCCCACCGAATACTTTAAAAAACTTTATCACCTTTAAGGAGGTGCTGCTATGCCCGGAATGCTATATCTTGTTCCCACACCCATCGGCAATTTGGGAGACATTTCTGTCCGTTGCCGGGAAACACTGGAAAGTGTGGATTTCATTGCTGCGGAGGATACCCGTGTCAGCCTGAAGCTGCTGAACTATCTGGGTATCAAAAAAAGCCTTGTCAGCTACTACGAGCATAACAAGGCCCAAAAAGGCAATGTGATTTTAGACCGGATTTTGGCCGGTGAGACCTGTGCGCTGGTTTCGGATGCCGGCAGTCCTGCCATCTCTGACCCCGGTGAAGATCTGGTCAAGCAGTGTGCCGAAGCCGGTATTACCGTATGCGCCATTCCCGGTCCTTGCGCGGTAATCACCGCATTAAGTATTTCCGGTCAAGCCACCGGCAGATTTTGTTTTGAGGGTTTCCTCTCCACCGCCAAAAAAAGCCGCCGGGAACATTTGGAGTCTTTGGCAAGCGAACAGCGCACAATGATCTTCTACGAAGCCCCTCATAAGCTTTTGGCCACCCTGGAGAGTATGGCCGAGGTCTTTGGTCCG
>JAGBVD010000010.1 GCA_017630495.1 Oscillospiraceae bacterium | reverse complement strand
GAAGACAGCCGGATCTCTTTAGCAGAAAGCACCTCCGGAAGCTGGATATCCCCGGTATCGGTGGTTACACGCAGGCTTTCATACTGCTTTCGGGGCAGATAGATGGTCATTTCCATGCTTTTTCCACCAAGGCTGATATAGTCCATCCATTGCCGATGGTCAGTCATTTTGACCGTTAACACCCCGTCCTGCACCTTCACATCGTGGCCGATCTTCTCCCGCTCCAAAAACAGGATGTGTGCATCGGCATTGCCATCAAAAGGCACAAATTTTACATCGCAGTCTCTACTTTCCACCACAACACTTTCAAAAACCTGGCCGATAGTAGCTGTCCGCTCTTCCAGAGAAAATATGTTGGTTGCGTATGTATTTCCGTTTCCGTTAAGTAATCCCACAGCGATCAGCGCCGCGCCGCCTAAAACCAGCGCAGCCGCCACGATTAAAGCAATAACTGTTCCTTTTTTCATACGCTCTGCTCCTTTCTGTTAAAGCAGCGCCGGATGCCCTTCCAGGTCAGCTTACCCAGGGCGATCATACCCTTTGCAGCCAAATTGCTCAGCAGGAAAACGCCAATGCAAAGGCCGGCGCAGACCATTGCTCCACCCAGGCCCACAAAAAGCGCTCCGGGCATTCTCATTGCCGCAAAGCCGGTTGCCAGGCAACCCAGGGATGCCGCCCCCAAAGAAACGGCAGTTGCATACAACCCGATGACCGCTGACCACAGACCCACCAGAACACTGAAAACCGTCGCAGCGGCAGCGATCAGCAGTGACAGCCACACCGGTGCCCCCAGTATCAGCAGTGCCAGGACCCATCCGCTGATTTTCCGCGGCCGCACTTGCTCTGCCGGGGTTTCTTCCAGAATATTCCGGGCAATTTCTTTGACATCCCCAACAGCCGCCACAGCAGCTTCCTCGGAAAGGCCCTCTTCCATCCGGTCATCGATCATTTCTGCATAGTAATCCACCGATGCCCGGGCATCTTCCTCCGGAATTAATTCCAACTGCTTACGCAGCTGCGCCAAAAATTCATACTTGTTCATATTCGCCCTCCTCCCGGGTTACGAATTGATAAATGGACATGATCTCTTTCCATTCCTGCTTAAAATCCTGAATCCGTTCCAACCCCAAGGGGGTAATACGGTAATACTTTCGAAGCCGTCCGTTATGGGGTGCGCTGCGCACCGTCAGCAGCTTTGCATTTTCCAGCCGCCGCAAAATGGGATACAGGGTGGATTCGGAAAGCTCCAAAAAGGGTTTCATATCCTTAATGATCTGATAACCGTAGGATTCCTGGTCTTTAATGGCCGCCAGGACACATACATCCAGAAGGCCGCGTTTTAACTGAATATCCATACCATACCTCCTCACACATAATACTATACTACGCATAGTATCATTTGTCAATAAGAAAAGGCAGCTGCTTTTGCAGCTGCCTTCTTTTTAGTTCAAATGGGATTCGTTGATAAGAATATGCACATCGTCCAGCTGTTTCTGGGAAACGGTGGTAGGTGCGTCCATCATCAGATCCTGGGCGGTCTTATTCATGGGGAAGGTAATGACCTCACGGATGCTCTCCTCACCGCACAGCAGCATCACGATCCGGTCAATGCCGGGAGCTGCGCCTGCATGGGGAGGTGCGCCGTAGGTGAAGGCGTTGTACATAGCCGGGAACTTGGCCTTCACATCCTCTTCGCCCAGACCCACCATCTGGAAGGCCTTGACCATAATTTCAGGATCGTGGTTACGGACAGCGCCGGATGCACTTTCGTAGCCGTTAACAACCAAATCGTACTGGTTGGCGTTGATTGCCAGCAGCTTTTCCATATCGCCCTCGGCATCCAGCAGTGTCTGCATACCGCCCTGGGGCATAGAGAAGGGATTGTGGCAGAACTCCAACTCACCGGACTCCTCGCCCATTTCGTACATGGGGAAGTCTACGATCCAGCACATTGCGTACTGTTCTTCGTCGAAGTGGCCGGGAAGGCGCTTGCCCATCATAGTACGGATGACGCCGGCGGTCTTCTGGGCCGCCAGCTTCTTGCCTGCAGCCATACACACAAAGCTGCCGGGCTTCAGATTCAGCTTCTGGGTCAGCGCGTCCTTATAATCTGCCAGGAACTTGGAGATGCCGCCGGTAAGCTCACCGTTTTCGTCCACCTTGAACCAGCAGCTCTTGTTGCCGGTCTGCACTTCCACATCCACAAGCAGCTTGTCGATCCACTTACGGCCCTGCTCGAAATCGTCTACAGCTACTGCCTTGACGGTTGCGTTCTGGAAAGGAGCGAATTCACAGCCGGCAACCTCTGCGGTAATGTCCTGGACCTCCAGGTCGATACGCAGGTCCGGCTTGTCAGAGCCGTAGCGCTCCATTGCCTCATTAAAGGGAATCCGGCGGAAGGGATAGGAAGATACTCTCTCATACTTGCCGTACTTGCAGAAGATAGGCTGCAGCACCTCTTCCAAAGTGGACAGTACATCATCCTGGGAGGCGAAAGCCATTTCCATATCCAGCTGATAGAACTCACCGGGGGTGCGGTCTGCGCGGGCATCCTCATCCCGGAAGCAGGGTGCGATCTGGAAATACCGGTCAAAGCCGGAGGTCATCAAAAGCTGCTTAAACTGCTGGGGTGCCTGGGGCAGCGCATAGAACTTGCCCGGGTGATTTCTGGCAGGTACCAGATAGTCTCTTGCACCCTCGGGGGAAGACGCGGTCAGAATAGGAGTTGTGATCTCCAGGAAACCGTGGTCGGTCATAGCAGCGCGAATGGCAGCCACCACCTGGCAGCGCAGAATGATATTTTTCTTTACCGCCGGGTTACGCAGGTCCAGATAGCGGTATTTCAGACGGGTGTTCTCGTCAGCCTCTTTGGACTTGTTGATCTCAAAGGGCAGCTGGTTATGGCGGCACTTGCCCAAAATGGTGATCTTCTGGGGAATGACCTCGATCTCACCGGTGGGCAGCTTGGGATTCTTGCTCTCCCGCTCCTGCACGGTGCCGGTAACCTGAATGGTGGTCTCTTTGTTGATGGACTTGATAATCTGCATCATTTCCTCGGTCTGAACTACCACCTGGGTAGTGCCGTAGTAATCCCGCAGCACCAAAAACGCAAAGTTTGCGCCCACTTCACGGACGTTTTCCAGCCAACCGGCCAAAGTGACTTCTTTTCCTGCATCTTGCAGGCGCAGCTCGCCGCAAGTATGTGTTCTGGATTGGAACATATTACCTATCCTCTCATTTTGTTTTTGTTGACCTATTTTCTCATAGAATGCCCGAAAAGTCAACGATAACTACGCAAAAAGCAGGACGAGACCCCCGGCTTTTTGTGCTTTTTCTCAAAAACGCACAATTTTAACTTTTCAATCCTGTTTTTTATGTGAAAACTTATGAATTTTTTATATAATTCCAAGTTTTGTATTGCAATTACACTGGATTTGACATACAATAGTCAAGCAAACGTTTTGGAGAAATTTTCCGTTGAGGTGAGTGTTTTGCTCAATGTGGTTTTGGTTGAACCGGAGATTCCGCAAAACTGCGGAAACATCGCCCGTACCTGTGCCGCCACCGGTGCGCGACTGCACCTGATCCGTCCGTTAGGCTTTGACATTTCCGACAAAATGGTCAAGCGGGCCGGGCTGGATTATTGGCATCTGGTGGAGGTCCTGGACTACGAAAATCTGGAAGATTTCTTCCAAAAAAATGATGTTAAGCAAATGTGGTGCCTTTCCACAAAAGCGCCCCGGAGCTATACCCAGGCCCAGTTTGAGGATGAGTGCTATCTCTTCTTCGGCAAGGAAACCAAGGGTCTTCCGGAGGACTTTTTGGAGGCGCACCGGGATTGCTGCATCAAGCTGCCTATGCGTCCGGAGGCTCGCAGCCTGAATTTGAGCAACAGCGTAGCCATCACCGTTTACGAAGCGCTGCGGCAGCTGGATTTTCCCGATCTTAAGAATTTTGGAAGTATGCATAAAGGAGAATGACTATGAATTACAACAAGAAGTCCATCGAAGATATTGAAGTAGCCGGCAAGCGCGTTCTGTGCCGCTGCGATTTCAATGTCCCCACCAAGGACGGCAAGATCACTTCCGATAAGCGTATCGTTGCCGCTATGCCCACCATCGAGTACCTGGTCAACAAGGGTGCCAAGGTCATCCTCTGCTCCCATATGGGCAAGCCCAAGGGCGAGTGGAAGCCGGAACTGAGCCTGAAGGTCGTTGCCGAGCGTATTTCCCAGCTGCTGGGCAAGGAAGTCATTATGGCTTCTGATGTTGCCGGTGAAGATTCCAAGGCAAAGGCTGCCGCTTTGAAGGACGGCGATGTGATGCTGCTGGAAAACACCCGTTACATCAAGGGCGAAACCAAGAACGATCCCGAGCTGAGCAAGGCTCTGGCCGACCTGGCTGACATTTTTGTCAACGACGCATTCGGCACCGCTCACCGTGCTCACTCCTCCACCGCCGGTGTTGCAGACTATCTGCCTGCTGTTTCCGGTTACCTGGTGCAGAAGGAAGTTTCCATTATGGGTAAGGCACTGGCCAACCCCGAGCGTCCCTTCGTTGCGATCCTGGGCGGCGCAAAGGTCTCCGACAAGCTCAATGTTATCAATAACCTGCTGGAGAAGGTCGACACCCTGATCATCGGCGGCGGTATGGCTTACACCTTCCTGGCTGCACAGGGTCTGACCGTTGGTAAGTCCCTGGTAGACAACGAAAAGCTGGACTACTGCAAGGAAATGATGGCAAAGGCCGAGGCCAAGGGTGTAAAGCTGCTGCTGCCCGTTGACACTGCTGTTGCCGCTTCCTTCCCCTCCCCCATTGACGCAGAGATTCCCGTAGAGTATGTGGACTGCACCGCAATCCCCGCTGACCAGATGGGTCTGGACATCGGCCCCAAGGCTGCTGCTGAATTTGCTGCTGCTGCGAAGGCTGCCAAGACCGTTGTTTGGAATGGTCCTATGGGCGTATTCGAGAACCCCACCCTGGCAAAGGGTACAATCGCTGTTGCCCAGGCACTGGCTGACAGCGACGCTGTCACCATCGTTGGCGGCGGCGACAGCGCAGCTGCTTGCGAGCAGTTGGGCTTTGCTTCCCAGATCACCCACATCTCCACCGGCGGCGGCGCTTCCCTGGAATTCCTGGAAGGCCTGGAACTGCCCGGCATTGCCTGCTTGCAGGATAAGTAATTCCCTCAAAAACAACTTGTTGGGGCCGGTGCTCCGGCCCCAACCCATCCATTTGTAAACCCACATCGCTCTGCGATGCGTACATATAAAGGAGTTAAAAAAATGAACAGAAAGTATCGTAAGACCGTCATTGCCGGCAACTGGAAAATGAACAAGACCCCCACCCAGACCAAGGAATTTATGACCCAGCTGAAGGCGATCCTGCCCAAGGGCCGTTGGTGCGATATCGCACTGTGCGTACCTGCTGTGTGCATCCCCGCTGCTGTCCGCGCTGTTCGCGAGACCCGCATTGGTATCGGTGCAGAAAACTGCAACCCCAATCCCAGCGGCGCATACACCGGTGAGATCGCTACCGATATGCTGGTAGATGCCGGTTGTAAATATGTCATTATCGGTCACTCCGAGCGCCGCGCTATGGGTGAGACCGACGCAGATGTCAATGCAAAGGTCCTGGCTGCTCTGGAAGCTGGCCTGACCCCCATTATGTGCTGTGGCGAAAGCCTGGAGCAGCGGGAAGCTGACATCACCAACGAGTGGATCGCAATGCAGATCAAGCTGGGTCTGCAGGGTGTTCCCGAAGAGAAGATCCGTAAGGTGGTTATCGCTTACGAGCCTATCTGGGCCATCGGCACCGGCAAGACCGCTACTCCCGAGCAGGCACAGGAAGTTTGCGAGAGCATCCGTGCTGTTGTCCGCAAGCTGTACTCCTCCAAAAACGCTCGCGCCATCTCCATCCTCTACGGTGGCAGCATGAACGAGAAGAACGCTTTCGAGCTGTTGGCACAGCCCGACATCGACGGCGGTCTGATCGGCGGCGCATCCCTGGTTCCCGAGAAGTTCGTACAGATCATCGAGGCAGCCAACCAGCCCACTGCTTAATGAAAAAACCTTTGAGGCAGCCGATTCGGCTGCCTCTTTTTATGTTGCTTTTTCCTATTAAATAAGGTAAAATGGAGAAAATTATGAAAGGAGGATTTGCGATGGAAACCAGAATTCTGCAGCCAAGCGATTTATCGGCAGCCACTGCCGCCGAACATCTGCGTGCAGGAGCGCTTGTGGCGCTGCCCACGGAAACCGTTTACGGTTTGGGCGCTGACGGATTGAATCCGGATGCCGTTGCCAGGATTTTTGCCGCAAAAGGCCGTCCCCAGGATAATCCCCTGATCCTCCACATTGCTGACCCGGCCCAGATGGAGCTGTTTTGTAACGACATTCCCGAAAGTGCCTGGCGTTTGGCGGAGGCCTTTTGGCCCGGCCCGCTGACAATGGTTTTGCCAGCCAAGGAAATTGTACCTAAATGCACCACCGCCGGTCTTCCTACAGTGGCTGTCCGCTGCCCGGATTGTGCCATAACCCGGCAGATCATTCGTCTGGCCGGTGTTCCGGTGGCTGCTCCTTCTGCCAATCTTTCCGGCAAGCCCTCCACCACCACCGCCCAACACGTTTACCACGACCACGCAGGCAATATCCCCCTGATCATTGACGGCGGCCCTTGCCGGGTGGGCGTGGAATCTACCATTGTGGACCTGACAGAAAATCCCCCTCGCCTGCTGCGCCCCGGCGGCATCACTCCGGAGCAGCTGACCGAAGTGCTGGGTCAGTTGACAGTGGACAAGGCCGTTACCGCCCAGATCGACAACGATACTGTGGTAAAAGCGCCGGGTATGAAATACCGCCACTATGCCCCCCAATGCCAGGTGATCATTGTTTCCGGCAGCACCCAGGCGGCGGCAAAATACATGGAAAATCACTTTGCTCCCGGAGATCGGGTGCTGTGCTTTGAAGAAGAACTGTCTGCCTTTGCCCCCTTCGCGCCCCTCTCCTACGGCTGCCAGGCAGATACCAACACCTTGTCCGCCGGTCTGTTTGCCGCGCTGCGAATCCTGGACGATCCGTCCATCGGCAAGGTCTATGCCCGTTGTCCCGAAGGCGGTGGCATTGCTTACGCAGTGCAAAACCGACTGAAAAAGGCCGCGGCCTTCCAGGTGGTAAACCCGGAGGACACGCTATGATCATAGGAATCACCGGTGGCACCGGCTGCGGAAAAACCACCGCTTTGAAGGCTATCGAAGCTTTGGGCGGTCTGGTGCTGGATTGCGATGCCATCTATCACAACCTATTGCAAACGGACCGATCACTCCTTTGCGCCATTGAAAGCCGCTTCCCCGGTACAGTGGTGAACGGTGTGCTGGACAGAAAAGCTTTGGGGACGATCGTCTTTGCCGATAAGGCCGCCTTGCAGGATTTGAATGATATTACCCACAACGCTGTCAAAGCAGAGGTTTTGCGGCAGCTTCCCCAGGATAACTCCTTGGTGGCCATTGATGCCATCGGCTTGTTTGAAAGCGGCTTGTCGGAGTTATGTAAACTAACCGTCGCCATCACCGCTCCCCAGGAGGACCGGGTTGCCCGGCTGATCGCCAGGGACAGCATCCCCCGGGAATATGCGCTGGCGCGCATTTCTGCCCAACCCACAAACCAGGTTTTTTCCGCCCTTTGCGACCACACTTTGGAAAACAACGGCTCACCGGAAGATTTTTACCAAAAATGTCTTGGTTTTTTCCGGAAATGGGCTATAATAGAAGAAAACTAAGGAGGTACATCTTATGAATATCGAACAGCTTCGCGAAGATTTACTTTTTGCACCGAAAAACGGCTACACCAAACTCACCGAACAGCAGCGCGCTGAAATGAACGCATACTGCAAGCGCTACGCTGCCTTTATGGACGAATGCAAAACCGAGCGGGAGGCCACCACCTGGGCGGTTGCTGAAGCAGAAAAGCACGGCTTTGTGGCCCACATCCCCGGCAAGGCACTGAAGCCCGGCGACAAGATCTACAAGAACAACCGGGATAAGAGCATCATCCTGGCGGTGATCGGCAGCGCTTCTTTGAATGAGGGCGCAAACATCTGCGCAGCGCACGTAGACTCTCCCCGGATGGACCTGAAGCCCAATCCCCTTTACGAGGATGCAGAGCTGGCCTTCTTCAAGACGCACTACTACGGCGGCATCAAGAAATACCAGTGGCCCACTGTGCCTCTGGCTATCCACGGTGTTGTCTGCAAGAAAGACGGCAGCCGTGTTACAGTCAACATCGGTGAAGCGGAGGAAGATCCCATTTTTGTGGTTACCGACCTGCTGATCCACCTGTCTGCTGACCAGATGAAAAAGCCTCTGGCAGAGGGCATTGTTGGCGAGCAGCTGAATGTGCTGCTGGGCAGCGAGCCTTTGGAAGGCGAAGGTGCTGATCTGGTCAAGCTGAATGTGATGAAGCTGCTGCACGAAAAGTACGGCATCATTGAAGAGGACTTCCTCAGCGCAGAGCTGACCATCGTTCCTGCCGGCAAGTGCCGGGAGGTGGGTCTGGACCGGAGCCTTTTGGGTGCTTACGGCCACGACGACCGGGTATGTGCCTATGCAGAAATGGAGCCGCTGTTCCAAATGGGCATCCCCACCCATACCGCCGTATGCGTACTGGCTGACAAGGAAGAGATCGGCTCTGTGGGCATTTCCGGTATGAAGAGCCAGGCCTTTGACACCTTTATGCAGGATTTGTGCGACGCCACCGGTGCCAGCCTGAATCGCTGCTTCGAAAACTCCTTCTGCCTGTCCGCAGACGTTTCCAACGCCTTTGACCCCAACTTTGCAGAAACCTGCGACCGTCGGAACAACAGCCAGCTCAACTACGGCATCGCCATTTGCAAGTACACCGGCGCCCGTGGCAAGAGTGGCGCCAGCGATGCAGCCGCCGAGGCAATGTACCATGTCCGTTCCACTTTGGACAAGGCCGGTGTTACCTGGCAGATCGCCACAATGGGCAAAGTTGACCAGGGCGGCGGTGGCACTGTTGCCGCTTATATGGCAAACCGGAACATCGTTACAGTGGATGCCGGTGTGCCGGTGCTGTGTATGCACGCGCCTATGGAGATTGTCAGCAAGCTGGACTGCTATATGACTATGCTTGCCTGCAAGGCCATTTACGAAGCTTAATTTTTCAGAGTGTCAAAGAACCCCCAAACCGTCAAAACACAGGTTATAGTGGCTTATTTTCCCAAGCCTTCTCCGGGAACGAGAAGGTGTCAGCAAAGCTGACGGATGAGGTGTAAAGAAGCTTGCTGCGCAAGGTGTTTTGACTTACTGCGCAACTCTCCCCTCTCGAGTATCCATATACACTTCGGGGTCGAGTTGCTTGTCTTTGGCGCTTCTTTGACCTCTGCCAATCTGTCAAAAAACAAGTTTTCTACAGATTAAAAAATCACCGGGGATTACATCCCCGGTGATTTTTCTTTTCCCCATGAAAAGCAGTTTACTTTTTGCAAATATAATGGTAAAATAGAAGGAGTTTGAAAGGAGGTGGCGTTGTGCGTCCCTATCTGCAACGATTTACAGAAGCCTTCCGCAAAGGCGACTTAATACTGCTATTATTGTGCGTTGTGGCAACCGCTTTCGGCTGTCTGATGATCGCCAGCGCTACCAATGCCAGTTACGACGGTGCTCTGCACTATCTGGTCCGCCAGATCCCTGCCGCACTGTTGGGCATTTTGGCATATATTGTCATATCCTCCATCGATGCGGAGTTCTTTTCCGAGCATCGTTTTTGGCTGGTAATTTGCAATGTGGGCCTGCTGCTTTTGCTGATCCCCTTTGGTCAAACCATTTCCGGTAACCGAAGCTGGCTGAATTTCCCCTTCCTGCCCTTTAACATCCAGCCTGCGGAAATCTGCAAGATTCTGTACATTCTGACTATGGCTTCTGTGATGACCTCCCGGCAGAACAAGCTGTCCTCTGTCCCTTCCGTTATCATTATGGTCGGACACCTGGCGCTGATTTTCGGCACCAGCTTTGTCATTTCCAGCGATATGGGTGTCTCCCTGATCTTCATCTTTATCTTTATCGGTATGACCTGGGCCGGCGGTGTCAACTTCCTGTGGTTTGCCGGAGCCGGCGCTGCTCTTGCGGTCTTTATCCCCATTGTGTGGAACATTATGCCGGATAACTATATGAAACTGCGTATCGCCGTTTTGTTTGATCCCAGTCTTGACCCCTTGGCTACCGGTCCTTTGTACCACCCCGTCCGGGCTATGCGCTCGCTGACCGGCGGCGGTTTAACAGGCCAGGGTTTGTTCCAGGGTCACCGCACCCAAACCCAGGGTGCCCTGTTCGCCCAGCACACCGACTATATCTTTGCCGCTATCGGTGAGGAATTGGGCTTTGTTGGCTGCGCGTTGGTGCTGATTCTTCTTTGCGCCATTGTGGCAAGATGCATTTGGGTCGGTCTGCATAGCCAGGATATGCTTCGTCGGCTGATTTGCTTTGGAGCGGCCTCTGCTTTGATTTTCCAGACAATTGTTAATGTTGGTATGTGTCTGGGTGTGATGCCGGTTATCGGCCTTACCCTTCCTTTTATCAGCTACGGTGGCTCTTCCATTATTACCTTGTACGCAATGCTGGGCTTGGTCTCCGGTGTGTATGCCCGACCTGCCCCTGCCAGCCACGAGCGCTACATTCGGCCGCCCAGAGAGCATTTATAGGGTAGAACAACAAACCCAAACACGCCTGAAAGCGGCGGATTTTGGTGCTTTTTGCCCTATTGTGCCTTGCAAGGCACAAAGCCTGGCTTCGCCCCAATAGAACAAAAATCCCTCAAAATCTGCTCGCTTACAGGTCGAAGATTTTACAAAGAGAAGGTTTTTGTTATATCCAGGCATACAACGCAGCAAATACTGTATTTATTTGCGAGTATTCTAACGAAGATTGAGCAAAACCTTCCTTTGTAAAACGAGTTTGGGTTTGTTGCTCTACCCTAGGGAGAAACGCTATGAAAACATTTATGGATAAAGATTTTCTGTTGGAAACAGAAACTGCCAAGCATTTATATCACGACTATGCCAAAAGTATGCCTTTGGCCGACTACCATTGCCACTTAAATCCCCAGGAGATCTATGAGGACCGCCGTTTTCAGAATCTGACAGAGGTTTGGCTGGGCGGTATGGACGAAAAGGGCAACCTGGCCGGCGATCATTATAAATGGCGGCTGCTTCGGGCCAACGGTGTTTCCGAGGATTTTGTCACCGGAAACCAAGACCCCTATGCCCGGTTTTTAAAGCTGGCAGAAACTTTGGAAATGGCCATCGGCAACCCGATGTACCATTGGTGTCATTTGGAGCTGCAGCAGTTTTTCGGTGTCACCGAGCCGCTGACCACCGAAAGCGCGCCCCGGATTTGGGAGCACTGCAATCACCTTTTGCAAAACGATCCGGATATGACCGCCCGGGGCTTGATTCGCAAAGCCAATGTGGCTTTTATCGGCACAACGGACGATCCGGTAGACTCTTTGGAATACCACGCAAAGATTGCCGCAGACGAAAGCTTCCAGGTGAAGGTATGCCCCTCTTTCCGTCCGGACAAGGCGATGAATATTCATAAGGAAGGCTTCCTTTCCTATATGCAAACGCTTGCCCAAACCGTTGGCAAAGCACAGCTTGCCACCGCCCAGGAGGTTTGCGACGCGCTGGTGCAGAGAGTGGAATATTTCCACCGCCACGGCTGCCGGGCCAGCGACCACGGCTTTGAGTCCGTACCCTTCCGTCCCATCACAATGGACGAGGCCAACGCTATCTACCAAAAGGCGCTGCAGGGCGCAGCTTTGACCGAGGAAGAAGTGGCCGGCTATCAAACCACATTGATGCTGACCTTGGGCAAAACCTACCACCGTTTGGGCATCGTGATGCAGCTGCACTATTCCTGCCTGCGCAACACCAACACCCGGATGTTCAAAAAGCTGGGTGCGGATGCCGGTTATGATGCCACTGCCCAGAACATCTGCGGCAGCAATATCGCCGGTCTTCT
Organism: Oscillospiraceae bacterium; assembly: GCA_017630495.1. Classification (GTDB taxonomy): domain Bacteria; phylum Bacillota; class Clostridia; order Oscillospirales; family Oscillospiraceae; genus Faecousia. The sequence continues at coordinate 1,995 of JAGBVD010000010.1, read as the reverse complement.
GTCTGCGCTGGATGAAAATAACCAGTGTCCCAAGACTATTTTGTATTCTCTGAATCCTGCGGACAACCAGCAGCTGGGCACACTGATCGGTGGCTTCCAGGACGGTATCACCCCCGGCAAGATCCAGCACGGCTCTGCCTGGTGGTTTAACGACCACAAAACCGGTATGCAGGACCAGATGATCTCCCTTGCCAACTTAGGTCTGCTGGGTAATTTTGTGGGTATGCTTACCGACTCCCGTTCTTTCCTCAGCTACGCCCGGCACGACTATTTCCGCCGGATACTGTGTAACCTCATTGGCAATTGGGTAGAAAACGGTGAATATCCCAACAGCGACAGTTCCCTGAAAAAAATCGTCCAGGGCATCTGCTACTACAACGCTGAAAGATACTTCGACATATAAAAATACGCGGGGCTTTCCAACCGGAAAGCCCCGCATTTTTGTTTTTTTGATTATTTGCAGAAGTCCTTGGCAACTTCCACAATGTGCTCTGCGCACAGACCGAACTGCTTGAGCAGCTCAACAGCAGGACCGGAGTGGCCGAACTCGTCGTTGACGCCGATGCGCTTGACGGGAGTAGGCAGCTTCTCGGACAGAACGCTGCAGACAGCTTCGCCCAGACCGCCGATGACGGAGTGCTCCTCGCAGGTGATGATCTTGCCGCACTTCTTGGCAGCTTCCAGCACCAGCTCCTCGTCCAGAGGCTTGATGGTAGCCATATTGATGACCATTGCATCGATGCCAGCCTCTTTCAGCATTTCGCCGGCCTTGATGGCTTCGTAGGTCAGCAGACCGTTGGCAATGATGGCAACATCCTTGCCGTCCTTGACGATCTCGCCCTTGCCGATCTGGAACTTGTAGCTTTCATCGTGGAATACCGGCACAGCCAGACGGCCGAAACGCAGGTAAACAGGGCCTTCCATCTCGTATGCAGCGCGAACAGCAGCCTTTGCTTCCACATCGTCAGCAGGGCAGATCACGGTCATACCGGGAATGGAACGCATCAGTGCAAAGTCCTCACAGCACTGGTGGGATGCGCCGTCCTCACCGACGGAGATACCGCCGTGGGTGGCACCGATCTTCACATTCAGGTGGGGGTAACCGATGGAGTTACGCACCTGCTCAAATGCACGGCCAGCAGCAAACATTGCGAAGCTGGATGCAAAGGGAACCAGACCCATAGTGGACATACCGGTAGCGATACAGACCATATTGGCCTCGGCAATGCCGCAGTTAAAGTGGCGCTCGGGGAAAACCTTCTTAAAAGCACCGGTCTTGGTAGCGCCTGCCAGGTCGGCATCCAGAACTACCAGATTGTCAAACTCAGCGCCCAACTCAGCCAGCGCTGCGCCATAGCTATCACGGGTTGCAACTTTCTTCATTTCAGCCATATTACATTGCCTCCAATTGCGCAAGCTGCGCCTTCAGTTCGGTCATTGCCTGCTCATATTCTGCGTCGTTGGGAGCCTTGCCGTGCCAGCCGGCCTGGTTTTCCATATAGGAAACGCCCTTGCCCTTAACGGTCTTCATAACGATTGCGAAAGGCTGACCCTTGGTCTGTCTTGCCTTGTTAAAGGCCTCTTCCAAAGCGTCAAAGTCGTGGCCGTCCACCTGCTCTACAGCAAAGCCGAAAGCTTCCAGCTTGCCTACGATGGGGTACGGACTCATAACATCGCTGATGCTGCCATCGATCTGCAGACCGTTGTTGTCCACGATGATGCACAGGTTGTCCAGCTTATAGTGGGCAGCTGCCATACAAGCTTCCCAAACCTGGCCTTCTTCGATCTCGCCGTCGCCCAGCAGGGTGTAGACCCGGTTGGTCTTGCCCATATGCTTGGCAGCCAGCGCCATACCGGTAGCCACGGAAACACCCTGGCCCAGAGAACCGGTGGACATATCCACACCGGGAACGGTGCGCATATTGGGGTGGCCCTGCAGATAGCTGTCGATATGACGGAAGGTGGGCAGATCTTCCACGGGGAAGTAGCCGCGGT
>JAGBVD010000180.1 GCA_017630495.1 Oscillospiraceae bacterium | reverse complement strand
TTCAGGTCTGCCGGGTAGCCCAGGCTCCACAGATACTCGGAGGTGGGGTTTGCCCAGCTGAAGTTCCAGATAAACTTGGGGTTGGAGTTCAGGCAGTTGGCCTTGATGTAATTGATATGCTTTTCCAGGTTGCGCTTGTTGACGCCGGTATAGTTACCCTCCCCAGCGCCGGAGTTGTTCATTTCGTGCAGAATGATCACATCCCAGATCTCCGCATTCAGCGCCTGGCGCATAGTGGCATATCCTGCGGGATTGCGGTTGTCGTGGGTACGGTATTTATAGACCGCCTCATCCTTGGCCGCGAAGGAGATATGCTGGGCAACGGTGCAGCCACTGTAGTACAGCTGTGCCACCTGGACCTCCAGGTCAGGATTTTCCGCCTGGAAGATGTTATACAGATATTCGGTAGCGTTGTCGGTGTGGCTGTTGCCGATGGCCAGGATGCGCAGAACATTCTTTTCTGCCTTGGGATCTTCGCTGTTAGCATCCTGGACCTTGGTGGGATCTTTCAGATTGGACACATTCCAGCCGTCCACCACGCTCTTGACGGTGGGCAGCTTATACATCTGCAAAACGCTCTTTCTCTGGGCATCCTTCAGCTCGTCCCACTTGACATCCAACATTTCCACCTGCTGCTGCAAGCTGCGCTCTCTGGTCTGGCCCAGCACCACATCACCGTTTGTCAGCTTGATGTAAGCCACGCCGTAGATGGGCATCTGTGCGTTGCGCCCGTTGACGGAGGCGCCGAATTCTTCCTTCATAATGCCGGTGATAAGGGTGGAGGTAGCCTTGTAATCGGTCTTGCCGAAGCCCTCACCACTAAGCTTGGTGTAGACCACATTGCCGGAGCGGTAGACCACGCCGTTTTCGTAGACCAGCGTGCCTTCTTCCTTCAGCGCAGTTTCGAAGCCCTCATTGCCCACAAGGCTAAAGGCGATGCCGTAAGACTCCACCTGTTCCTTGACAACTTCATCGCCGCCAAACTCGTGCTGGAAGTACAAACCGGGCGCGGCCTTGCCGTTTGCGTCCTTGTTGTCCGCCCGGAGTACCATCTGGTCGATGTTCAGCCGTGCCCAGTGCTGCTGGCCGTTCAGGTTGAAATACACCACGCCATCGTCCTGGCTCTGGGCCTGCTCCGATGCAAAGGCAGCCGCCGGGACCAGGGCCAGCGCCATAGCCAGCACCAGCAAAATCGCAATACTCTTTTTCACTTTATACACTCCTTTTGGAATATGTTACCTAGTGATTATAACACACCGCCTGCCGAAAATGCAAGAGAAAAGTCAGGCATCTTTCGATACCTGACTTTTTGTTATTTCTTTTTCCGGTTGACCAGGACACCAATGCCCATAATCACCCCATACACGATCAGATAAAACAGCACCGGGAAGGCAAACTTTCCCTCTGCCTTGGCGTTGAGATAGGGGGTAATGCCGTGGGCATAGATCGCCGCAAATACCATAAACAGACACGCGCCGATGGAAAGGACAGGCAGTACAAACCGCTTGAACACACCCACATCCTTCTCCTTTTTGATCCACATGATCAGCATGGGGATGTACATAGCA
>JAGBVD010000179.1 GCA_017630495.1 Oscillospiraceae bacterium | reverse complement strand
GTCGCTACCTGCGGTGAGGAAGGAGATCAGACCCAGCAGGGCATAGGAGCTGCGGATCAGCTTGTCCAGACCGGATTCGTTGACACCCAATTCTTCCATAAACATTGCCTTTTCTTCCGGGTCGTCCAGCTCGGCAATGTCAGCCTCCAGCTTGGCGCAGATGGGGATCAGCTGGCTGCCTTCTTCATCGGCCAAAGCCTTGACCGCCATATAGTGGCGATTGTTTTCCGGCTCATTGATCTCACTTTCTGCCAGGTTGCCAACATAAATGGTCTTTTTCAAAGTCAGCAGGTCAGAGGTGGCAATGAGTGCCATATCATCTTCGCTGCCGTCAAAGGTGCGGGCCAGCTTGCCTTCGTTCAGGTGCTTGAGCAGCTCGGCAAACAGCTCTGCTTCCCGGGCAAATTTCTTGTCGCCGCCCTTCATTGCCTTTTGGGCCTTGTCAATACGGCGTTCCACCATTTCGATGTCCGCCATTACCAGTTCCAGATTGATGATCTCAATATCCCGCAGGGGATCGGTGCTGCCTTCCACATGGGTAACATTGGAGTCGTCGAAGCAACGGACCACATGGACGATGGCATCGGTGGTGCGGATGTTGCTCAAAAACTTGTTGCCCAGGCCTTCGCCTTTGGATGCGCCTTTAACCAGACCTGCAATATCCACAAACTCAATGACCGCCGGGGTCAGCTTCTTGGGGTTGTGCAGCTGGGCCAGCCAATCCAGCCGTTCATCCGGCACGGACACTACACCCACATTGGGGTCAATGGTGCAGAATGCGTAGTTGTCAGCAGGAACACCGGCATTGGTAATGGCATTAAACAGAGTGGACTTGCCCACATTGGGCAGACCAACGATACCTAATTTCATATATTTCTAACTCCTTTGGTGATGTGCTTTGTATTTGGCTATATTTTACACCAAATTGTGAATATTTGCAAGATAGGAAAATGGTTATTTCCGCGCCTGCAGAGCTTCCAGAGACAGTTCTGCTGCCAGCTTGAAAAGGGCATCCTGCAATACGGTCTCCAGAGAAATCCCAGCGGAATTTGCAAGCTGTGTGTAAAAATTCAAGATCACAGGATCCAGCAGCAGCGTTACCTCGGTCATAGCGGCCTCCAAATGAAGAAAAACTTTACACCATCCTATGAAATACTTGACAGATGTGATACAATACGAAATAGATTAAGTTGCTTTTCGAGAGGATGAAAATTATGGCAAAAGATAAGAAAGTGGAACAGATCACCGATATGGAGGTAGACTTTGCCCAATGGTTTACCGATGTGTGCAAAAAGGCACAGCTGATCGACTATTCCTCCATTAAGGGTATGTTTATCTACCGGCCTTACGGCTATGCGATTTGGGAAAACATCCAGCGGATTATGGACGCGGAGTTTAAGAAGACCGGCGCCCAGAATGTGTATATGCCTATGCTGATACCGGAGAGCCTTCTGCAGAAGGAAAAGGATCATGTGGAAGGCTTTGCTCCCGAGTGCGCCTGGGTTACCTACGGTGGCAGCGAGAAGCTGGAGGAGCGCTACTGCATCCGTCCTACCTCCGAGACCCTTTTCTGTGAGTATTTCAAAAATGCCATTCAGTCCCACCGGGATCTGCCTATGATGCTCAATCAGTGGTGCAGCGTTCTGCGTTGGGAAAAGACCAGCCGTCCGTTCCTGCGCCACCGTGAATTCTTGTGGCAGGAAGGTCATACCATGCACGCAACTGCCCAGGAGGCCAAGGAAGAGACAGAGCGTATGCTCAATGTCTACGCTGATTTCTGCGAAAATGTACTGGCAATGCCTGTTACCCGTGGTCAGAAGACCGACAAGGAAAAGTTCAACGGTGCAGAGGCAACCTACACCATCGAGTGTATGATGCACGACCGGAAGGCTTTGCAGGCCGGTACATCCCACTATTTTGGCGACGGCTTTGCCCAGGCTTTTGACATTACCTTTACAGACAAGAACAACCAGAAGGTCAACCCCCATCAGACATCCTGGTGAGTTTCCACCCGTCTGATCGGCGGCATCATTATGACCCACGGCGACAACAACGGTCTGGTGCTGCCTCCGAAGGTTGCACCTATCCAGGTGGTAGTGCTGCCCATCGCTCAGCATAAG
>JAGBVD010000178.1 GCA_017630495.1 Oscillospiraceae bacterium | reverse complement strand
TTTATCAAAGTCTTTTTTCTGTTGACTCCGTTTTTTGCATTGTCTATGTTTTTGAGTTACACTGCTGATTACGACAAAAAGCGCAAGCAGAAAACTGCGATAAAAACCACTCTTGCTGTTATTGTAATAACCTTGCTCATTTACTGGTATGGCGAATATTTATTTAAAGTGTTGGGCATAACTATTGATGCCTTCCGTATCGGTGCCGGTACTGTGCTGATGCCTTTTGGCGGCAAAAATCAGCAGACCCCTATTCAGGCAATGGTCCACAAGGTCAGCCTGGAAAAGGGTCATACAGATGACTGCTCTGTAATGAGCTGGGGCTATAATCCCTTTATTACCGAGAAGAGTCCCTATCACGGTGCGTACCTGGCCGTTGTGGAATCCGTCTGCAAGCTGGTTGCAACAGGTGCCAGCTTTGAAGATGTGTATCTGACCTTCCAGGAATATTTCCACAGAGTTGGAAAGGATCCTAAGCGTTGGGGCCAGCCTACTGCAGCACTGCTGGGTGCATTTATGGCCCAGAAAGATCTGAAAATTGCTGCTATTGGCGGTAAGGACTCTATGTCCGGTACTTTTGAGGATATTGATGTACCGCCTACTTTGGTGTCCTTTGCAATCACAACCGATAAGATCAGCAACATCATTTCCAATGATTTTAAGAAGGCCGGTAGCAAGGTCGTTTTCCTTCGTCCGGAGATGGACGAAAACGGTCTTCCTAAAGCGGACTCTCTGGTTACAGTATTCAAGCAGATTACCGACTTGATGCGTGCAGGGAAAGTTCTTTCTTGCTATACTCCCGGTATGGGCGGTATCGGTGAGGCTGTTATGAAGATGTGTATAGGCAACGGTTTGGGCTTCGCCTTCAATGGTGATGTTGCTGTCAACGAAATCTTTGGATATAACTACGGCAGCTTCCTCCTGGAAGTTACAGAGGATGTCACAGGCGCAACGCCTTTGGGCACTGTTACAGGAGCTGCAGCTATCACACTGGGAGATGAAAGCATTTGTCTTAGCAAATTGCAGAAGGCCTATGAGGACAAGCTGGAGAGTGTGTATTCCTGCAATATTGCGGATGTAATTACACCGATTGAAACCGTTTCCACCCCGGAAAAACAGCGTGTAGCCCCTGCAATCCATATTGCAAAGCCGCGCATTCTAATTCCGGTTTTCCCCGGCACAAACTGCGAATATGACTCTGCTCGTGCAGTGGAGGATGCCGGTGGCGAGGCGGAGATCTTTGTGGTCAAGAATATGTCCGCAGATGCGATCTCTCGCAGCGTAGAGGAGTTTGCCAAGAAGATTCAGGAGAGCCAGGTCATCTTCGTTCCCGGTGGTTTCTCCGGCGGTGATGAGCCGGACGGCTCCGGTAAGTTTATTACCGCTTTCTTCCGCAACGGAGCAATCAAGGAAGGCGTTACCCAGCTGCTGGAGCAGCGGGATGGCTTGATCTGCGGTATCTGCAATGGCTTCCAGGCCCTTGTGAAGCTTGGCTTGGTGCCCTACGGCAAGATTATCGATACAGATGAGAATTGCCCCACGCTGACATTTAACACCATTGGCCGCCACCAGAGCCGCATTGTGCGTACCCGTGTGGCTTGTAATAACTCTCCCTGGCTGGCAAACACCAAGGTGGGCGACATTTACAATGTAGCAATTTCTCACGGCGAGGGTCGTTTCTATGCTTCTGAGGAGTTGGCCCGTCAGTTGATTGCCAACGGCCAGGTTGCTACCCAGTATGTTGATCTGGATGGCAATGCAACGACGGATGTCCACTTTAATCCCAACGGTTCCATCTTTGCAATCGAAGGCATCACATCTCCCGATGGCAGAGTCTTTGGTAAGATGGGCCACAGCGAGCGTATTGGCGACGGTCTTTA
>JAGBVD010000177.1 GCA_017630495.1 Oscillospiraceae bacterium | reverse complement strand
CGTTCGGAGTCCGCGGTATCATAGATTGTAAAACTACCACTATAACCCAGGCGATCAATATCCTTGCGCAAAATGCGGCAGCAAGCAGCGTGGAATGTCATCGCCCACACATCCTGCGCTTCCTGACCCAGCATAGCAATCAGACGGTCTTTCAGCTCGCTGGCCGCCTTGTTGGTAAAGGTAATTGCCAGCACACTCCACGGTGCCGGAGGCTCTACGGCACACAGATAGTCGGCGCGGCTTCTGTCATAGTCGGATATTGGCTCGGTCAGATTCTCCAAGAAGATTACATCCTCTTCTGTAACCGTATCCGGCACTTCGAAGCAATCACTGCCGCGACCAAAACGCAGCAAATTAGCCACGCGATTTATAAGGACAGTAGTTTTGCCACTACCTGCACCGGCCAGCAGCAAAAGCGGACCCTCTGTTGAAAGCACAGCTTTTTGCTGCATATCATTGAGGTTTTGAAATTGATTTGCGATATATCGTTTTCTAGACGCCAAAAAGCGGCTGATCATTTGCTCTGTCATGACTTCACCTTTATGTGTTTATTGTTATATCTATTTTACTGCATTTTTCTCAAAAGGTAAAGTACAAACTATCCTAAAATTTCTCTTAATCTCGCTAAAGCTTTCTTTTCAATTCTGGAGACCTGCACCTGACTGACATCCAGCACCCGGGAAACTCGTTGCTGTGTAAGTCCGTGATAATAACGCAAGCGAATTACCATCGCTTCCCTCTCCGACAGCCGCTCAATTCCCTGCCGCAAAGCGATTTGTTCCAGCATGTTGTCTTCCGATTGGGTGTCAGATAAGATGTTCTCCAGACTGAAGCCATCCTCTCCTGTCTCCTGTTGCATAGATTCCACTGCTGCGGTTGCCGTTTCCGCTAAAGCGATCTCTTCAACTGAAAATCCGGTCTGCGCAGAAATCTCCTGGATTGACGGCTCTCTCCCTAACGCATGTATCAGTTGATTACGCGCTGTTTTAATAGCTGCAGCCCGTTCTTTAATTCCCCTGGATACCTTAACTGCACCATCGTCCCGTAAAAAACGGCGAATCTCTCCGGCAATTTTCGGCACAGCGTATGTGGAAAACTGTGTACCGTAATGCAAGTCAAAACCATCCACAGCCTTCAAAAAGCCAAGGCAACCCAACTGGTAAAGGTCATCTGCCTCCGCACCTCTTCCGAGGAAGCGTCTTGCAACAGACCATATAAGTCCGGAATTCTCCTGGATCAACATTTCCTTGGCTGCATCGTCCCCATCTTTGGATCTTGCAATCAGTTCTTCTGTTCTGCTCATTTTCTCCGCTGTAAGCGTCTGCGCATATGTACGGTTGTGCCCTTCCCGGGCTCAGAGGTTACTGAAAAATACGACATAAAGCTTTCCATAATCGTAAATCCCATACCACTGCGTTCTACACCTCCGGTTGTAAACATCGGCTTTCTGGCCTGCTCCAGATCTTGAATTCCCACACCTTTATCCTTGATCACAATGTCCAGTGTATTTTCTTTCAGAATACGGCAGCGAACGGTGATCAAACCATAGTCATTTGGATATGCATGTACGATGCAATTTGTAACAGCTTCCGATACAGCGGTACGAATGTCCCCCAGTTCCTCCAAAGTAGGATCAAACTGAGCAGCAAAGCATGCAACAGCCGACCGTGCAAAGGATTCATTGGTGGACTTGCTGGGAAATTCCAGGACCATATAATTTTCAATTTTCACAATACTGCCTCCTTAATTTCAACTAACTTATCAATTCCGGATGTGCGGAATACTTTCATCGGTTGGTTTCGTAGTCCTGAAAGCACCAATCTTCCTCCAATATTTGTCATATTTCGAAGCGCATTGATCACAACTGCGATACCTGAGGAATCCATAAAGGTTACCTCCTGAAAATCCAAAATGCAGATGTTTGGTGAATACACCTCAATTTTAGATGCAATGGATGTGATGTAGTTTTTGGCACAATGATGATCTATCTCTCCGGTCAGTGCGATGGTTAACTGACCGTTTTGCAGATAACTTGTAAACTGCATTTTTATCCTCCTTTCGTAAATTACGATTTCAGTATAAAACAGCAAAATCTAATTTACTGTCGCAATCAGGACACAAACAAAATAAAGGCGTGTAAACCCTTCGGTCTACACGCCTTTAAAATGAAAACAAAAATTACAGCTTCTTAAGAGCAGCTTCACTTTCACGCAATTGATTGATCAAATCTCTTGCTTTGCTTGCCTTTTCCTTTTCGGCATTTACAACATTTTCCGGGGCACGGGCAACAAAGTTTTCATTGGAAAGCTTCGCTTCGATGCCTGCCAGATTCTTGAGTGCCTTTTCCAGTTCCTTCTCAATGCGCTCCAGCTCCTTGGAGACATCCACAAGCTGTCCCATGGGGATATAGAGCTTTGCATCGGCGGTGGTAATGGTAACCATACCGTCCAGATTTTCCGGCTCTTTATCAATCAAAGTCACCGTGTCAGCATAGGCAAGGCGCTGCAGGAAACCTTCGCCCTCGGTAAACACCTGAGGCTTTGCGCTCAACGCATAAAGAGCAGCCTTCTTGCTGGGCGGAACATTCATCTCTGCTCTGCGGTTACGAATGGCCCGGATGGCTTCCATAACAGACTCCATCTGATCGCATTCTGCCTTAAAGGAGAGTTCTTCACGGAATTCAGGCCACTGGGCAATGATCAAAGCTTCACCCTCGTGAGGAATGGACTGCCAAATTTCCTCTGTAATAAAGGGCATAAAGGGATGCAACAAACGCAGTACCTGATCCAATACATAAACAAGCACCTGGATTGCTGTCTGTTTGCGCTGCTGATCTTCGGAGTACAAACGAGCCTTTGTCAGTTCAATGTACCAGTCACAGTAGGTATCCCAAATAAAGTCATAGATCTTCTGAATAGCAACACCCAGTTCGTACTTTTCCAGATTCTCCGTCACTTCGGCAATCAAGGAATTCAGCTTAGACAGCACCCACTTGTCAGCGATCTCCAAATCAGAGATTGCAGGCAGAATATTGCGTGCATCCTCGCCCAAATTCATAAGCACATAACGAGAAGCGTTCCACAGCTTATTTGCGAAGTTACGCATTGCTTCACACCGCTCAACATAAAAACGCATATCGTTACCGGGAGAGTTGCTGGAAACCATGTTCATACGCAGAGCATCACAGCCGAACTTTTCGATCATCTCCAGAGGATCAATGCCATTGCCCAAAGATTTGGACATCTTGCGACCCTTATCATCCCGAACGAGGCCGTGGATCAACACAGTGTGGAACGGTGTTTTCTTGGTGTGTTCACAGCCGGAGAAAATCATTCTGGACACCCAGAAGAAGATAATATCATAGCCGGTAACCAACACATCTGTAGGATAGAAATAATCCAGATCTTCTGTCTTTTCCGGCCAGCCGAGGGTCTCAAAAGGCCACAGCGCGGAGGAGAACCAGGTATCCAACACATCGGGATCTCTTTCAATCTTGGTGCTGCCGCACTTTTCACACTTACAAGCATCTTCGCGAGATACGGTAATATGGCCGCACTCCTCGCAGGTCCAGGCAGGGATCTGGTGGCCCCACCAAAGCTGACGGGAGATGCACCAGTCGCGGACATTTTCCATCCAGTTCAGATAGGTCTTGCTGAACCGTTCAGGAACAAACTTGGTTTCCTTGTCCTTAACAACACGAATGGCTTCCTCGGCCAAAGGCTTCATCTTTACAAACCACTGGGCAGAGATGATCGGCTCCACATCGTTGTGGCAGCGGTAGCAAGTGCCCACATTGTGCGCATGCTCCTCTACCTTGACCAGATAGCCCTGCTGTTCCAAGTCAGCAACGATCTGCTTACGGGCCTCATAGCGATCAAGGCCTTCGTACTTGCCGCCATAACTGTTGACAACACCGTTGTCATCCAGCACACGGATGACCTCCAGATTGTGGCGCAGACCAACCTCAAAGTCGTTGGGGTCGTGTGCAGGTGTCATCTTAACACAACCGGTACCAAAGTCCATCTCCGCATAATCATCGGCAACAATGGGGATTTCCTTGCTAACAAGGGGCAAAATTACAGTTTTGCCAACAATATTGGTATAACGCTCGTCGTTAGGATTGACGCATACACCGGTATCGCCCAGCATTGTCTCAGGACGGGTCGTTGCAACAACCACATCACCGCTACCATCTGCCAATGGATAGCGAATGTGCCACAGATGGCCCGGCTTATCCACATACTCGACTTCTGCATCAGACAGTGCAGTTACACAATTGGGACACCAGTTGATGATACGGCTGCCCTTATAAATCAGGCCCTTTTCGTACAGAGAAACAAACACCTCACGAACGGCATTGGAACAGCCTTCGTCCATCGTGAATCTGGCTCGCTCCCAATCGCAGGAAGCACCCAATTTCTTCTGCTGCTCGACAATACGGTTGCCGTACTTATGCTTCCAGTCCCATACCTTTTCCAGGAACTTCTCACGGCCAAGATCATAGCGGGTAATGCCGTCCTTGCGCAGTTCTTCCTCAACCTTAATCTGGGTAGCAATACCGGCATGGTCAACACCGGGCAGCCACAGAGCATTGTAACCCTGCATACGCTTAAATCGAATCAAAGTATCCTGCAAAGTAGCATCCATTGCGTGACCCATATGCAACTGACCGGTAACATTGGGAGGCGGCATAACAATTGTAAAGGGTTTTGCATCCCTGCTCTTGGAAGGACGGAAATAACCATTTTCCTCCCACATTTTATAGATTCTGTCTTCAACCTGTTGAGGTTCATAAACCTTCGGCAATTCTCTGGACATAATTGACCTCCTAAAAAATAAAGCCCTGAGCAAAAGCTCAGGGCGAAAAATACATTCCGTGGTACCACCTGAATTCCCGTAGACGGGCACTCAACGCTATAACGGGCTTACCCGTGCTGCTCTAATCATTGTTCAAACAGCCTGCTCAAGGGCGACAATCATACCAAATCATACGCGTTTACACCACCCACGCGCTCTCTTGAAAGATTTACGGCACAAAACTCCCTGTCCGCGCATTTATCTACGTTAAAATATCATATTATTACACATATGTCAACCATAACCCTTTAAAACAATAGCCCAAAATCTTGACTGAATTTCCTTTTTGGCATATAATATAACATATTTTAATGAGTGAGTTGATGGAAATGAAACTATCCCTTGTTGTCCCCTGCTATAACGAACAAGATAATGTAGCAAATTTCCAGGACAGCGTTATTTCAGCATTTAATGATTGCGGCTATGATTATGAAATCGTTTTTATTGACGATGGCAGTACAGACGGCACATTGTTTGCTCTGCGGCAACTGCACAAACAACAAAAATGTTCTGTAAAAGTTGTCAGCTTTTCCCGCAATTTTGGCAAAGAGGCCGGTCTGTATGCAGGCCTTAAGCACGCTTCCGGTGAATATATCGCACTGATTGATGCTGATCTACAGCAGCAGCCGGAACTGGTTCGACAGATGGTGCAGATCTTGGATGACAAACCGGAGTATGATGTGGTTGCTGCCTATCAGGACCGTCGACGGGAAGGAAAAGTTCTTTCTCTATTTAAAAAATCCTTTTATCGCATCAATAATAGCCTCTCAGATGTTAATCTGAAATCGGATGCCAGCGATTTTCGTACCTTCCGCCGCTGTGTTGCCGAAAGCATCCTGAATATGGGTGAATACCACCGATTCTCCAAAGGCATTTTTGCCTGGATTGGGTATAACACTTACTATATTCCCTACACAGCGCAACCCCGAAGTGCCGGAAAGACAAAATGGAATTTCAAAAAGCTGTTTAACTACGGCATTGACGGTATTATCGGCTATTCCACCAAGCCGCTTCGTATCGCATCGTTTCTGGGAACATTAACTGCGATTATCGCTCTGATTTACTCAATCGTTGTGATTTTAGAAAAGCTGATTACAGGAATCGATATTCCCGGTTACGCTACCGCCATAGTTTTGATTCTCTGGCTGGGCAGTATGCAGCTATTTTGTATTGGTATTATCGGAGAATATGTAGGCCGCACTTTTGAGCAATCCAAAGACAGACCGATCTGTATTGAAAAAGAGATCCTTGAATAAAGAAACACGCCTGCAATTTTGCAGGCGTGTCTTTTATTAAAATTCACCGGCATCATACATTACTGCCGAAAGTGCGCACAGAGGTGCTGTTTCACAACGAAGAATGCGGCTGCCTAGCGTACAAATCGAAAATCCGGCATCTGCTGCTTTGGATACCTCTTTTGCTTCAAAACCGCCTTCCGGACCGGTCATCAACGCAATCGTCTTGAAACTCCCTTCGGACAATGCCATTTTGAGCGTAGTCGCCCGTTCGTTCTCATAAAACAGTATTGCCTTATCCGCCTGAACACCTCGCGAAATTGCTTCTGCAAAACTCTTTAATACAACGACCTTGGGAACATATCCCCTGCCGGATTGTTCAGCTGCGGATGCGGCGATTTTTTGCCACCGCTCCAATTTTTTGGAAAGGCTCTTGTCATCCGGGCGGGAGACACAACGGGCAGATGGAAAAGCAACGATTTCGTATGCGCCCAATTCTGTGGCTTTTTGTATTACGTGCTCCAGCTTATCCCCTTTAGAAAAAGCCATGTACACACTGACTTGAACAGATGGCTCCGTTGCAGAATCCGTTCTGTTGTTAATCACAAGGGATATTTGTCCGGCGCTTACATCACTAATTGTGCAAAGGCACTCATGGCCCGATCCGTCGCAAAGAATCACCTGCTCACCGCATTGTAATCGCAGTACTTTTGCATGATTGGCATTTTCCCCGGTCAAAACAAGAAAATCCTGTTTTAATTCTTCCGGAGAAACAAAAAAGCGTGTCATAGCGTTCTCCTCTTTTCCTATACATTTGTTATATTATAGCAAATTCCATGTAACTGTGCAACATCCCAAAATCTATAAAATCTACATTTTAGACCTATTGACAAACAAGGCCGCCCGGGTTATAATGCTATGGAGTTTGCGAGAGTGTTGGAATGGTAGACAAGCACGTTTGAGGTGCGTGTGGTTTCGCCGTGTGGGTTCGAGTCCCATCTCTCGCACCACGAAAAAAGTCTCTTTTGTCTACTGGACAAAAGAGGCTTTTTTCAATGATATCCGTTCCTGACGGAACGGATGATATAGCTGACGCTATGATATCTGCTTTGCAGATGATATACGCTTCGCGTATGATGGGAACGTATATTATATCATATTTGCAACGCAAATATATCATACGGCGTTAGCCGTATATCATATCGCCAACGGCGATATATCATTGAAAATCACAACAATTTATGATATAATTCTTTCGAAAGAAGGTGTATTTATGTCCGAAAACAAATTACTTGATTTATCTTTTGAATTTGCAGTTGCAATCGTTAATCTTGTTGATGGTGTAACTGCGCCCAAAAGTTCCTATATGACAGATCAGCTCGCACGAGCAGGCACATCGGTCGGTGCTAATATCCACGAAGCACAATACGCACAGAGCAAGAAAGACTTTGTGGCAAAGTTAGAGATTGCACTCAAAGAATCCAATGAAACAAGCTATTGGTTAAAACTGATGTTTGAAACCAAAAGGATAGATACTACAACTTATCAACACACAGAGAAACTTTGTGGCAATATCCGCAGACTTTTGATTGCATCCTGTAAAACCGCAAAGGAGAACGCAAAATGAAAAAGGTACTACGGGCCAATGTCCCTTTGCTTACACCCAACGGTAAAACAATGGTTCCTATAGTGATTACATACGACGATAGTGAGGTTATAGCAAATCCACAATCGGAAATCAACTTGTTGTATAACGGAATAGAATACAACGGATATGGTGCAGATTATCTCTGGACAGATACGCTTGCTGATTTACAAATGAAGCTTCCCGAAGATGTTAAGCTGGCTTGCTGTATGACCTGTCGTTACGGCAATATGTGTCCTTACGGAAATAAAGAAAATCAGCTCATTTGCACAAAAGACATAACAATAACAAGCAAAGAGGATATGCTTGACCTGTTTGACCAAACAGACCCCTTTGAAGAACGGGCGGTTGCTTCCCTCGACTTTTGTGAAGATTTTGTTTGTCAAAGCGATGACTACTACACATATAATGATTATTTTTATCAGTTAAGCCAAAAGATAGGGGGCAAATAGTAAATCCATACTACTTTTGGTCGTTTTTACCCCTACATATACTACTTTTAGTCGCTCTTTCGCACCACAAAAAAGACAGACCGAAAGGTCTGTCTTTTTTTTGTGGGGGAGGTGGGACTCGAAAGACCGGCACCTGAAGGCAATTTATGTCATTCTAAGCAGTCATTTACCAGTTCCTCTAATTCTTTTTGTGTCTCTTTAATAGAGTTCTCAATGGAAACCGTATTCTCCAAGAGTCGATAGAGCCACTTACAAACCACAGCATCAATATCATTTGGTGAAACGACCTTGCTGCCCCGGGATATATTGGGAAGCATCGGTTTTGCATAGGGATAAATCTCCCGATACCGAGGAAGCCAGGGATATAGATTTACCAATTCATCGTTTGCATATGTAGCGGAAACTGCAGTATATCCACCCAACATTGAAAAATAGTTACCCATTGATTCATTGGTCGCCCAATCTAAAAAACGACTTGCTGCATCAACGCGCCGCGTGCGGCTACTAATTCCAAGTCCCCAACCACCCAACACAGGTGATCGTCCTGGAATATACTGGCAGCCAATAGATTCCAGGCGGCTGTTTCTTCGCAGATCAGAAGCATTTACCAAAAAACCGGGATAGCTGATCAGCATTGCCGTCTCACCACGCAAAAAGCTTTCTGCCGCGTCCACATCGGTTGTATGCAGGTAATCCGGCTTTGCATATTGGACCGCCTGTAAGAAATTATTATAGGCTTTTAGTGTTTTTGGATTATCAAATACCACGTTCCCGGCTTCATCTATAACCTGACTGTCATAGGCGCGAAGCCGCATATAAATTTCCGGAGAAAGGCATTCAGTATAGGCGCCGGCAACAGAAAAACCGTATGGAATCTCGTTTGTATCCTGGGTGAAAAATTTTGCTACAGTATTGAATTCTGTGAATGTTCTGGGCGGCTTCAGGTGCATCCCATACATTTTTTCATATTTTGTGCGAAGCTCCGGATCTTCAAACAAGCTGTTTCTGAAATATAGCATCTGTGGCGCATACATCAACGGAACACCAAAATGCTTTCCGTTAAATTTCCCATAATAATCCATTGATCCTGGCAAGAAGGAAGCGGTGTCTACCTGCTTCATCTCCTGTAAAATCTTTTGGGATGCCAATATGGGCAACCAGGGAATATCATACATTATAACATCATAGTCGCTGGATCTGTCCACGATCGTGTTATAAAGAGTATTGTGCGGTTTTAACACCGGTGCGACCTGAATACCTGTTGAATTTTCAAAGTTTTTAAGCAGTCTGCAAAAGCTATGTACTGCAGGTGTATCCAGAAGCAGTAGCCGAATCTTCTGGGTTTCTTTCAGCGAAAGGCGGTCCTTATGTCCTTCAACAAGTTTTTCAACCTGCGTTCTTACTTCTTGGATGTCGCAATCCAAAACAGTGCTTGTGCTTTCAGCCGACGGATTATGAATCCTGCTTAACAGCAGTTTCGCGGCTTTTGCTCCGAGACGAATCGCCGGTCTGTTAACGCTGCAACAAGCAAAGGAATGGGTGTGTCTGTTCCAATGTTCCTCACCCAAGGTGATCACAGGAATTTCCTTCTGGGAATAACCCAAAACCTCCATAGCTTCAACAATTCCTGTCGCTGTTAATTCTGAAGTAGCAAGTATCGCATCCGGTTGGATGTTCTTTAAAAGACCGGTCGTCTTTCGAAAGGCATCCTCTTTTTCAAGGGATATTGAAACAATTCTGCCATCCGGAAATATCTCACGAAAACCAAAAATGCAAAGAGCCTCGCAAGTAAATTTCTCCGGACCAGCTAATAAAACAGGCGTTTTCTTCCCGGAATTTGAGAGGGTTTTACAAACAGAACTGATTGCCGATTTGTTATCAAAGCTGATGAAGTCGCAATTGAGCCCTGCAATTTTTCTGTCAATTAATACAACAGGCCTTCCCTGTTGAATAAAATATTCACGATAAAATTCGTCAGCATCGGGACGGCAGGTAACTAAAATCAATCCACCCACCTGTCTGGCCAGAAAATCCCGTGCTGCCTGCTCCTCTAATTCTGGCAGGTCATAGGAAAAGGAGAGATTCAAATGATACCCTGTTCCGCGAAATGCAGACTCTATTCCCTGATAAACCTGTACATAATAGGAGTCATTCAGATTTGGTAGTATTACACCCACACTTTGATATCTGCGGGATTTCAGGGATTGGGCTGTTGTGTTCATATTGTAATGCAGCGCATTAACCGCTTCATCGATTTTCCTACAAATGCGCTGGCTTACCGGTTTGGTTTTATTCAGATAATTAGACACAGTTGCCGTTGAAACTCCGGCTCTATTTGCCACATCCTTGATCGTTGCCACAAACATTCACCCCCTTCTATTTCAATAATTATACATAATATTTGATATTTTTTCAACAGTTAAACGATTAAATTATTTTTTGCAAAAGGAATTCTCATTTGATTGACAAGGCAAATTCCATTTGTTACAATTTTCTTGTAACAAATTTAAGTAAAGGAGTTTTTAACTATGGCAAGAATTTGTATTCCTGATCACGAGTATAAGGAAAGAGTCCAACGCTGCGCAGCAATCCTGCGTCGTGAGGGCCTTGACGCTCTGATTGTCAACGGTAACGAAGCTGACTATGCAAATCCCCGTTATTTCTCCGGTTTCTGGCCTCTGTTCGAGCGCAGCGGTGTTGCTATCTCCGCTGACGGCCGCGCTGCATTGATGGTCGGTCCTGAGTCCGCTATCTTCGGTGCTGACCGCAATAAGCTGGATAAGACCTTCGTCCTCACCGCTTACCGTGAAGGCGCAGACCCCGCCTACCCCGAGCTGAAGCCCGACACCTTTGATGATGTATTCAAGTATATCGGTGTTACCGGCAAGAAAATCCGCATTGGTGTTGCCTCCTACCTGGACACCTCTGTTACTATCTTCAACGCCATCCGCGAAGCTTTCCCTGAGGCAGAGATTGTCGATGCCGGCAAGATCATGGTCGAACTGCGCTCCATCAAGTCCGAAAACGAATTGGCTTGCCTGCGCGAAGGCTACCGCATTGCCGACCTGGCTACTCAGGCCGTTATGCAGGAGATCCGCCCCGGTATGACCGAGTTGCAGGCTGTTGGCATTGCCCAGCGCGTTGTTTATGAGAACGGTGCTGAGTATGAAGGCCTGCCTATGTATGTCTTCTCCGAAGCTTCCACCCGTCACGCTATCTCCCGTTCTTCCTACCGTGAGTTCCAAAAGGGCGACATCGTTCAGCTGAACCTCTCCGCTAAAATTGACGGCTACTCTGCCGCTATTGGCTACCCCATCTGTCTGGGCAAGCTGGAAGGCCGCCGTCAGGAGATCGTACAGTTCTGCCGTGAAATGCATACCTGGTCCGAAAAGCAGGTCAAGGCCGGCGTTTTCGCTGCTGACATTGCAAAGGGCTTCTACAACAAGTTTGTTGAGTGCGGCTATAAGGATAACTATGTTTACGGTCCTCTCCATGGCACCGGCATTATCGAAGTGGAAGCTCCCTGGTGCGAGACCAGCTCCGACTACTTCCTGCAGCCCAATATGACCTTCCAGGTAGATACATACATTTCCGGTGACACCTTTGGTGTGCGTTGGGAAAAGGGTATCGCTGTTAAGGAAGGCGGTTACGAAGTACTTAGCCCCGAGATCCCCGAGATCTGCCCCGAGCTGCACTTCTAATCTGTTACGACACATTGATCCCCACAGAATTTTTTCTGTGGGGATTCTGTGAAAGGAGAATAAGTATGCAACTAATTGATATGTTTTACGATGAAATTCAGGATGCCGTGAACAGAAATGTTCCATTTATCATCCCCATCGGCACTCTGGAGTATCATGCGCGCCACGCTTCTTGCGGCACAGATACTATGGTTGTGACCGGTTGTCTGCGGGAACTGGAAAAGGAAAAAGAGATCGTTGTTTGTCCTCCGATCTGGTACGGTGTGGCCTCCTATGCTGTATGCGAGCCGAAGCCCAGTCATTTCCACATCGATGAGGATGCGTATGTAAATTACCTCTACTATATCCTGAAATCTATGATCGATGCCGGTCACAAAAACATCTATCTGATCCCCCACCATCAGACAGAAGGTGCTGGCTTGATGCCTATGACCATCGCCTGCCACAAAGCCGCCAAAAAGGTGACAATGGAATATATGGAAAACACCCTTGGTAAAGGCTGGTGGGGCAGCGACAGCTATGCGACATACTACGAAAATCTTGGTGGCGGTGAAGATCCCTTCTCTTACATCAAGGTCCTGCCTCTGATTGGTGCGGAAGCACAGATCAAATGTGGTGGCTTTGACCATGCCGGCAAGTGGGAGACCAGTCTGATGATGGGTACCTGGCCGGAAAATGTGGATCTTTCCCGTTGTGAGCGCAACACAGAATGGTTCGCCCAGAGCGCAAAGGAAGCTTCTGTGCAAACCGGTAAACACATGGTAAACTGCACCCTCGAATGGCTGCGTGAAGTGATCGTATAAAGGAGATCGTTATGAAAAAGATCAAAGTTCAAATGTTAACGGAAGAAGCTTTTGCTCCCTTTGGCGCTGTCCTTCAAACTGAAGGCAAACCCTTCGGTGGCGAAGCCGGTATGTATAATTGGTACGAAAAACAGGCCGCTGTGGAAGGTGCTGAAGTCGTTTCTGTGAATCTGCTTACAGCCATTCAGCGTGAGTATCGTTTCGACAAGTTCGAGGCGCACAAGCGAACAACTGAGACTGTCCTGCCTTTGACCGGTGGTTTGATTGTCGCCGGTATTCCCGACGGTGAAGTAACAGAAGATCGGGTGCAGGCCTTCTATGTCCCCGTTGGCAAGGGCATTTCCTGGGCCCCCGGAGCCTGGCACTACGCCCCCTTCCCTGTTGGCGGTGACGCAACCTGCGCTGTTATTTTCCGTCACGGCACAGGCGCTGATGACGCGGTATTTGCTACTCTGCCGGAGGAAATGGTTTTTGAACTCTGAAATTACTATGACAGAACGGGAAAAGTGTGATGCAGGTCTTCTTTACGACACAACCTTTCCCGGACGCGAGGAAATGCACCTGCAGTGCGCAGATCTCTGCTATGATTACAATCACACCCGTCCTTCCGATACAAAACGCCGGGAAGAACTGATTCGGCAGCTTTTTGGCAAGGTTGGCAAAAACCCGTATGTAGAACCAAACATCTTCTGCGGATTTGGCTTTAACATTGAGGTTGGTGATAATTTCTTCGCTAACAACAACTGTGTTTTTGTTGACCCCGGAAAGATCATTTTTGGTGACAATGTCTTCATTGGTCCCAACTGTGGTTTCTATACCGCCCATCACCCTATTGATCCGGTATTGCGAAATCAACTATATGAAGAAGCCTTCCCTATTAAAGTCGGCGATAATGTATGGTTTGGTGGCGGGATCCATGTTGTACCTGGTGTTACCATCGGCAGTAATGTAGTCATTGGTGCAGGAAGCGTCGTTGTAAAAGACATACCCGATAATGTAGTCGCTGTTGGCAACCCTTGTCGGGTCGTTAGACACATTGATTAAAAGGAGAATTATTATGGGATACGGAAAGAAAGTTTGGATTTTCCCGGATGCAGAACTGCCCCCGGTTGGCGTAAATCTCATTCCCGGTCACGAATCCATTATTATCACCAACACCGGTGATCAAGATGCGCATATTAAAATCACCCTGATCTACACAGACAAAGAGCCGATCGATGATATTAATATCACTGTCGGTGCCCGTCGCGTTCGTTGCCTGCGCACCAACGAGGAAAAAGATTTCGGTAAATATACTGCCAAGCTTGAGGAGCAGTATGCCATTATGCTGGAAAGTGATGTACCTGTCGTGGCACAGTACGGCCGTGCAGAGCCTCGCACTGTAGCCTTTTATACCACTCCCGGTTATTGCGAATAATAAACCCACGCCCAATCCTTGTGATTGGGCGTATTTTAATTGACGGGTAGTACAGAATCTGTTATACTGAAACAAATCCTATATAACGAGGTGTAAAATATGGCAAACAAAATCAAAGAAATTATGAAGCTGATCAAAGATCAGAATATTCAGATGGTCGATTTTAAGATGGTGGACATCAACGGTCAGTATCGGCATGTTACAATTCCTGCAAAGAATTTCAATGAAGACACGATGAAAAACGGCATCGGATTTGATGCCTCCAACTATGGCTATGCCGTAGTGGAAAAAAGTGATATGGTCTTTATTCCCGACCCGGATACAGCCGTGATTGATCCCTTCTGTCAGACCCCCACGCTGTCCATGACCGGCAACGCTATGATTATTGACAATCCGGAAAACCGACCCCTTGCCCAGTACCCCAGAAATATTGTTCTGGCCGCGGAAAAGTATATGCGGGATAGCGGCATTGCTGATCAGATGCTGATTTTGCCGGAATTCGAGTTTTATCTTTTTGATGATGTTACCTGGGACCTGCAACCCAACTCTATCGGTATGAACATTGATGCAGAGCAGGCCCACTGGAACAGCGGCATTCAGGGTCACGGTGTAGTTGTTCCCAAGCAAAAGAACTATCATGTTGCGAAACCCTTTGATACCAGCTATGATTGCCGTAGTGAAATGTGCCTGCTGATGGAAGAAGCCGGCATTAAGATCAAATACCATCATCCGGAGGTCAGCGCATCCGGACAGTATGAAATCGAACCACAGCTGGGTGAAATGTCCAAGATGGCCGACGCCACAATGATGATCAAATACATCATTCGTAACGCAGCGCTGAAACACGGCAAATCTGCAACCTTTATGCCCAAACCGGTCTACGGTGAAGCCGGAAGCGGTATGCATGTGCATATGCTTCTTCTGAAGGACGGTCAGCCGGTATTCTCCGATG
>JAGBVD010000176.1 GCA_017630495.1 Oscillospiraceae bacterium | reverse complement strand
TTGGCGATGGCAAGGTTCTTTTCTGCCTTCTTTTTGATCCGCTGCTGCAGCGGAGTGATAATGCTGAAATTGATATTCATCGGCTGGAAGTTATCCAGTCGCTCATCACTGATGTAAAGGCCCAGTGCGCCAATGGCGGTCTCCTGGGGGAATTCCACCGGTGTCTTTCCCTGGACCTTGGCGGCCATGGCAACGGCTGCCAAAAAGCCGGAAGCGGCGCTTTCCACATAGCCTTCCACACCGGTCATCTGTCCGGCAAAGGCTACCAACGGATTTCTCCGGTCCGCATAGAATCTGTCCAGAAGCTTGGGCGATTGCAGGAATGTATTTTGGTGCATCACACCGTAGCGGACAAACTCTGCGTTTTTCAGCGCCGGGATCATAGAGAACACCCGCTTCTGTTCCGGGAATTTCAAATGCGTCTGGAAGCCTACCAGGTTAAATACAGACTTGACCGCATTGTCCTGTCGCAGCTGTACCACCGCATAGGGCTCTTTTCCTGTATTGGGGTCTACCAGTCCTACCGGCTTCAAAGGACCGAACCGGAGGGTGTCCTTGCCTCGACGGGCCATAACCTCCACCGGCATACAGCCTTCAAAAACACGCTTGTCCTCAAAACCGTGAACTTCCGCCTCTTCTGCGTGGATCAGCTCCTCCAAAAAGGCCTCATACTCTTCCCGGTTCATAGCGCAGTTGATATAGTCCGGTGTACCCCGGTCATAACGGGACTGCCACCAGGCTTTTTCCATATCCACCGACTCCGCCGTAACCAGCGGCGCAGCCGCATCGAAAAAGTGCAGGTACTCTGCGCCAAAATACTGACCGATGGCATTGGACAGCGTGTCTGCCGTCAACGGACCGGTGGCAATGATCACCGGGCCTTCCGGCACCTCGGTTACCTCTTGGGAAATTACAGTAATATTGGGATGGCTGCGCAGCTTTTCCGTAACCAAGTCAGAAAAACCCTGCCGATCAACAGCCAGACAGCCGCCGGCCTCCACACGGGTGGCATCGGCACAGCGGATAATCAAGCTGTCCAGGCGGCGCAGTTCCTCTTTTAAAAGACCTACGGCATTTTCCAGCCGGTCTCCCCGGAGGGAGTTGGAGCATACAAGCTCCGCAAAGGTATCGGTATGGTGTGCCGGAGATTTTTTATGAGGCTTCATTTCAATCAGCTCTACGCAGATGCCCCGCTGGGCCAACTGCCATGCAGCTTCGCTGCCGGCCAATCCGGCGCCGATTACCTTTACCTTCGTCATGCTTTCTTGCTCCCTGTTTTCTTTTTGGTGGTCTTCTTGGGTTTTTCTTCCCCTTCTGCAGGCTTTTTATAGTAACCCCGTTTATCTTCCGGCAGGAAGTTGGGGCAGGTCTCATTGATACAGAAAGGCTTCATACGGCCCTTGCCGGACTTTTTGAACATAGTCTGTCCGCAGGTGGGGCAATCCTCTGCCGTGGGTACATCCCAGCTCATAAAACCGCATTCTGCGCCCCGCTCACAGCCGTAATATGCATAGCCGCGCTTGGATTTGCGCTTCAATATGGTACTGCCGCACTTGGGGCAGCGGCCGGGCATTTTCTCCACGATGGGTTTGGTGTTCTTACACTCCGGGAATCCCGGACAAGCCAGGAACTTGCCAAAACGGCCGATCTTGACCACCATTTTTCTGCCGCACTCTTCGCAGACTTCTTCGGAAACCTCATCCGGCACTTTCAGGCGAACACCCTCCAGGGCAGCCTCGGCATCCAGCATCTGCTGATGGAAGAACTGATAAAACTCGTCCAAAACAGCCTTCCACCGGCGCTTACCGGCTTCCACATCGTCCAGCTGGGTTTCCATATTGGCGGTGAATTCCACATCGATAATGTTCTGGAAGCGCTCCATCATAAGGCCGGTTACCACCTCACCCAGAGAGGTGGGCATCAGGCGCTTATCCACCTTATTGACATATTCTCTGTCCTGGATGGTGGAAACGATGGTAGCATAGGTAGAAGGACGGCCAACACCCTTTTCTTCCATGGCTTTGACCAGCATCGCTTCCGTGTACCGGGCTGGGGGCTGGGTAAAATGCTGTTGCTTGTCGATATTGACAGCGTTTGCCTTGTCCCCTTCCTGCAGGTCCGGCAGCGGTGCGGAAACCTCCTCGGTCTCCTCGTCCTTACTTTCTTCATAAACGGCGATAAAGCCGGCAAATTTCATACTCTGGTGGTTGGTGCGGAACATATGACCCTGACATTCGGTATCAATGGAAACGGTCTCGAATTCCGCATTGGCCATCTGGGAGGCCATAAATCTGCTCCAAATCAGCTTGTACAGACGGTACTGCTCTTTGGTCAGGCTGTTTTGGATGCGCTCCGGGTCCCAATCCACATGGGTCGGACGAATAGCTTCGTGGGCATCCTGGGCGCCGGATTTTGTCTTGAAATTATGGAACTTACCATAGTAATATTCCTTGCCGTAGCGGTTCTTAATGAAGCTTGCCGCTGCTGCCATTGCCTCGTCAGAAAGGCGCAGGGAGTCGGTACGCATATAGGTGATCAGACCGGTCGTGCCCTCCCCTGCGATATCAACGCCTTCATAAAGCTGCTGGGCAATGGCCATCGTGCGCTTGGGGGTCATATTCAGCTTCCGGGAAGCCTCCTGCTGGAGGGTAGAGGTGGTAAAGGGAGGCGCAGCGGTGCGCTTCTTCTGTCCACGCTTGACACCGGTAACGGTAAATTCCTTGCCGGTTATATCCCGGATAACATCATCTACCTGGGCTTCATTTCCCAGTTCACGTTTCTTTTCCTCGCCATAATACCGCGCTACAAAAGTACCGGCCTTGCCGATTCTTTCCAGCGTAACATCCAAAGACCAATATTCCTTGGGTTTGAATGCGCGAATCTCGTTTTCTCTGTCCACCACCAGTCGGGTGGCCACAGACTGGACACGGCCAGCAGACAGACCCCGGCGGACCTTCTTCCAAAGCAGCGGGGAAAGCTGATAGCCCACGATCCGGTCCAGCACCCGGCGCGCCTGCTGGGCATCCACCAGATTGTCATCGATGGCTCTGGGGTTTGCGATGGACTGCTGGACTACCTTCTGGGTAATCTCATTGAAGGTAACACGGAAAGTCTTGCTGTCCGGCAGCTCCAACAGTTCCTTCAAGTGCCAGGAAATGGCCTCACCTTCCCGGTCCGGGTCAGTTGCCAGATACACGCAATCAGCATTTTTTGCCGCCTTGCGCAGATCCGCGATCAGCTCTGCCTTGCTTTCCATAGGAATATACTCCGGCTGGAAGCCGTTTTCTATATCTACGCCCATAGTGCTCTTGGGCAAATCCCGCAGATGGCCCATACTGGCTTTGACTGTATAGCCCTCTCCCAGATATTTGCCGATGGTCTTGGCCTTGGACGGCGATTCTACAATTACAAGACTGGCCATATTTTCCTCCACTACTGTCAAACTATTTTACAGACACCCGTCTGCCCGAATGTTGCAACACAATCCCTTTCAGGGATAAATTGGTGAGCATCTCCAAAACCACCGGCGCAGGCAGATCCATTTGCGCGATAACGATATCCACCGGTTTTGGCTCTCTCGTCAGAAAACCGATCAGCTTGCATTCCTCCGGTGTCAGCTGGGATGCCCCATCATTTAAGAAATGATAATGTTCTAAAGGCGAATTGTCAATGCCTTTTTTGTCAGTGCTTTGTGCAGGCGCATCTGCTTGCGCCGGATATTGCTGGTTTTCCTCCGGATTTTTCACCACATCCGGATAGCGGTTTTCGTAGGTCTTCACAACATCATAGCCGTTCAGGGCAATTTGCGCACCGTCCCGCAAAAGCCGATTACTGCCGGCGCAGGAAACCACATCAATGTTGGCAGGCACGGCAAACACATCTCTGCCCTGCTCCAATGTATGATTGGCTGTGCTCAAAGCACCGCTTCTTTCCGGTGCTTCCACCACCACGACACCGTCACAAAGGCCACTGATGATCCGGTTTCTGGCCGGAAAATGCCAGGGCTTCGGTTGGGTTTGGGGCGGATATTCCGAAACAATGCAACCTCTTTGCAAAATTTTAGAAAACAACTTTCGATTTGTAGGCGGATAGGCAATGTCCACACCACAGCCCAAAACAGCTACCGTGCGACTATCTGCATCCACCGCGCTTTGCAGCGCGCTGGTATCAATACCGCTGGCACCGCCGGAAATCACGATGCCATTGCAAGCGGCGATCTGGGAAGATAGCAGCGCTGCGCTGTTTTTGCCGTAAGCTGATGCTTTTCTTGTACCAACGATGCCGATGGTGGGATTGTTATCAAAATCCGGCAAAATACCCTTATAATATAAAACAATCGGTGCATCTTCGATTTGCCGCAGCTTTTCCGGATATGCATCATCCAAAATTGTCAGAATATCGATTCCTTTGGCAGCGCACAACCGCAGGATCCTGCTGGCCTCGGTCATATCTTTATTTTGTAGCGCCCATCGGCGCTCCGGAGGAAGCATTGTCAGCGTATCTGTTTGTGTCAGGTCATACAGGTCCTCGGGGTTGGGAAACGTCTCCAACAGTATGCGCTTTTGCCGCAGTGTCAATTCCGGCAGCTGGGCGAACCAAATCCAATGGGCCTGCATATCTTTCACCTTATCTTTCTATCTTTGTTTCATTTGCCACATTACAATGGCTGCGGCAATGGCCGCATTTAAGGATTCACAATGGGCATTCATAGGAATGATCAGTTCCTGGGTGGCGCTTTCCAGAATTTCCTTGCGCACGCCCTGTCCTTCGCTGCCAATGACCACAGCGGCAGCATTTAAATCCGCGCTGCGCAAATCCACAGCCTTATCACTGAGGGCTGTAACCGCAATGGGTATGTTCTCTGTTGCAAAGGCAGTCTGTGCGGTCTCCCAGGTGGTCTGTACCACAACTTTGCGAAACACCGCGCCCATGCTTGCCCGAACAACTTTATGGCTGTAGGGGTCAGCGCAGCCCTCCAGAAGGGCAACGGGAATGTCAAGCGCATCTGCAGTGCGCAAAATCGTACCTAAATTGCCCGGATCCTGGATGCCGTCCAGCAGCAGCATACCCGGCTTCGGCACAAAAGTGCTCTTTTCCGGCAGGCGGCACAAAAACAGCGCGCCCTGGGGCGTCTCCATAGGAGAGATCCAGGCCATAATATCCTCCGGCACACGCACGACCTTGACAGTTTCCGGCAAATCTGCCTCCACGCCATCAGAGAGTATCACGGTATCCAGACCCGGCCACCACTTGACGGCCTCCTGCAAAAGCTTTGTACCGTCAGCAACGAACATACCGCTGGTCTGTCTTTCCTTTTTGGATGTAAGCAGTCGGCGCACCTGCTGCAAAAGCGGATTTTTCCGCCCGGTAATTCTTACTTCCATCATAATTTCTGCATTGCTTTCAGCGCAGCGCTGTCACCCAGTACCACCAAAGTATCACCCTTTTGAATCCGGAAGTCGGCACTGGGAGAAACGGTGATCTGATTTTCCCGCTTCACCGCCAAAATGGTCACGCCCACTTTGGCGCGCACATTCAATTCGATCAGGCTCTTATCCTGCCAGGATGCAGGTGCCGGAATTTCAATAATACCGTAATCTTCGGACAGTTCAATATAATCCAGCACATTGGTAGACGCCAAGCTCTTTGCCAATCTGGCTGCATTTTCCTTTTCCGGAATGACCACCCGGTCTGCGCCCAATTTTTTCAGTACCTGGGCGTGGGTCTCGTTGGAGGCCTTGCAAATGACATACGGCACATCCAGTTCCTTTAAATTCATTGTGGCCAGCACAGAGTCCGCCAGGCTGTCACCAATGGCAATAATACCGCAATCAAAGGCTTTAACATCCAGCGCACGCAGCACACCCTTATCCCGGGCATCTGCAACCACAGCCTGGGTAACATAGTCGCTCACCTGCTGAACAAGCTCACTGTTTGAATCCACAGCCAACACCTCGCAGCCCTGCTGAGCCAGGCGAATTGCCGCTTCACTACCGAAGCGACCCAAACCAATAACAACAAAGGATTTCATAGTAATTCTCCTATCCAATCAGAAGATTTGTATCCGCGTAACAAAAACGGTTTTCCGCTTTGTCACCCATCAAAAAACCAAGACTTAATGTCAAAATTCCCACTCTGCCAAAGTACATAAAAAGGATGATCATCCATTGGGCCACCAGACTAAGGCTTGTTGTGGCGCCGGCAGTCAAGCCCACCGTTGCCAGAGCCGATACCGTTTCAAACAGGGCATCGACGAAGCCTACCGGGGATGTGGCAACAATCACGATAGCGCCCAGAAAAGCCAAGCCGATCATCAGTCCTGCAATGGTTGCGGCATCCATGATTTTCTCCTGGGGAACATTTCTCTTGAATACCGTTACTCTGTTCCTTCCTCTGGCCCGGGAAATCAAAAACAGCACCAGCACCAGGAAAGTCACGACCTTCATACCACCGGCAGTAGAGCCGGAAGCGCCGCCAACAAGCATCAAAACTACGCTCAAGGCCTTTGACCCATCCGTCAAAGCCGCCTGATCTACAGAGGTAAATCCTGCAGTGCGCACAGTTACCGATTGGAAAAAGCCGTTGAGGATCTTATGGGGTGTGTCCATCCAACCGATTGTGCCGGGGTTGTCCCATTCCAGCACACAAAACAGCACACCGCCAAAAACCAACAGAAAAGCACTTGCAAGCAAAACAAGCTTTGTATAAACACTGAACTTGCGGAAGCTATGAAGGGTAATAACCTCCTGCCACACAAAAAAGCCAAGGCCACCAACAACGATCAGTGCCATAAGGGTCAGGCAAACCACAGGGTCCTGATTAAATACGATCATATTTGCCCCGGGGGCAATGCTGCCGGTCACATCAAACCCGGCGTTGCAAAAAGCGGACACCGCGTGGAAAAT
Organism: Oscillospiraceae bacterium; assembly: GCA_017630495.1. Taxonomy (GTDB): domain Bacteria; phylum Bacillota; class Clostridia; order Oscillospirales; family Oscillospiraceae; genus Faecousia. The sequence continues at coordinate 1,333 of JAGBVD010000176.1, read as the reverse complement.
GCCCCACCATACAGCTTTGCTAAATCCGTAGTTTGGCAAAAACCGTAAAAACAGTATGAGTGCACCCACAAACTGCACGGAAAGGCTGCCGAAGACCACCCACTTTTGTAGCTTCACGACCCCTTCCATATCCTCTACGGACCAGGCCTGGGCCATCAGCATTCTCTGCCGCAGACCCACCTTTCTTTTCAGCGCAAACACCACCAGCGATGCCATTGCCATAAAGCCAAGGCCGCCGATCTCGATCATGCACAAAATCACGACCTGCCCAAATGCGCTCCATTGAGACCAGGTATCAAACAAAACCAGGCCTGTAACGCAAGTGGCAGAAGTAGCCGTAAACATTGCCGGCTGAAAGCCGCAGGAAATGCCGTTTTGGGAGGCAATGGGCAAACTAAGTAAAACACTGCCAACCAAAATAATCAGCGCAAAAACAAGCGCAATGCTCTGTGTAGGGGCCAGACGAAAGGCAGGCCTCTTTGTTTTTGCAGCTCGCGCCATTGTTGTTCCTCCTTTTTTCAGCACAGATAACCCACCGCGATGCCCAACACCGCAGAAAGGCAAATGATAATAATCGGATGCACTTTCTTAAAGGCAAGCACCAGCATAATTGCGAAGATGCCTGCAAAAATATAAAACTCCGCTTGGGTAAAAACTGCCAGCGTAATGTCTGCCGGGAAGAACACAGTCATCAGCACACCCAGCACAGCATTGGCAATCAGGCCGACAACTGCCGGCTTCAGTCCGGTCATACAGCCTTTGACGATCCGGCTTTCCCGGAATTTATCGTAGCATTTTGCAACGATCAAAATAATCACAAAGCTGGGAGCTACCACACCCAGTGTAGCGCAGAAAGACCCGAACACACCGCCCATCCGGGATCCTACATAGGTGGCCATATTGATGGCAAAGGGGCCGGGGGTGGATTCACTGACCGCAATGAAATCGATCATCGCCTGCTGGGAAATTGTATCTCCCCATCGGGCAGCCACCTGCTCCTGAATCAGCGGAAGCATTGCATAGCCACCGCCAAAGGTGAACGCGCCGATTGTCAGAAAGGTCCAGAAAAGTTCCAAATAGATCATTTCTTTGCCCTCCTTTCAGCAGCCAAGGCCGTCAGAAGGCCAAACAGTGCGCATCCAACAATGACATAAAGGACATTGATCTTCAAAAAAGCCGTCAGCACAAATGCACCGGCCATAACCACATAGGAGACCCAGCCTTTGGGACTTTTTTGATACATCGACCAAAGAGCCTTAAACAGCAGTGCCAAAACACCTGCCCGAATGCCGTTAAAAGCATACTGGACAGCCTTCAACTCCTTAAATTGCTG
>JAGBVD010000175.1 GCA_017630495.1 Oscillospiraceae bacterium | reverse complement strand
CAGTTCAGCAATTTCCTTTTCCAGCTCATCCACAGCCTTTAATTGCTTAATAATATACTCTTTGTTGATATTGCGCAGCTTGATCTCCGCCACATAATTAGCCTGGATCTCATCGATTCCAAAGCCGATCATCAGGTTGGGAATGACCTCGCTTTCCATCTCCGTTTCCCGGATAATGGCGATAGCCTTGTCAATATCCAACAAGATCCGCTCCAAGCCTTTGAGCAGATGGAGCCGGTCTTCCTTTTTCTGAATCTGGAAATAGATCCTCCGGCGAACGCACTCTGTACGCCATGCGGTCCACTCCTCCAGGATCTCGCCGATACCCATCACTCTGGGCATGCCGGCGATCAGGATGTTAAAGTTACAGGGAAAGCTATCCTGCAAAGGCGTCAGCCGGAACAGCTTTTGCATCAGCTTTTCCGGCTCCACACCACGCTTGATGTCAATGGCCAGCTTTAAACCGTTCAAATCCGTTTCGTCGCGAATGTCGTTGATTTCTCTGATCTTGCCGGCCTTGATCAGCTCCGCCACCTTATCGATAATGGCTTCACTGGTAGTCGTGTAAGGGATCTCATAGATCTCGATGACATTGTCTTTCTTTTCATAACGCCACTTGGCCCGAAGCTTAAAGCTGCCACGACCGGTGGAATAGATCTCGCGGGTAGTTGCTTCATCAAAAAGCAGCTGGGCGCCGGTGGAAAAATCCGGGCCGGGCAGGGTTTCCAGCACATCATGATCAGGGTCATTCATCAACGCAATGGCCGTCTGACAAACTTCCTTAAGATTAAAAGAGCAGATATTGCTGGCCATGCCAACGGCGATACCCTGGTTTGCAGAAACCAGAACATTGGGGAATGTGGTAGGCAGCAATGTGGGTTCTTTTCGGGTAGCATCGTAGTTGTCGACCATATCCACTGTGTCCAAGTCAATATCCCGGAACAGTTCGTCACAGATCGGCTCTAACTTTGCCTCGGTATATCGGGATGCAGCATAAGCCATATCCCGGGAATACACCTTACCAAAGTTACCCTTCGAAGCCACAAAGGGGTGCAGCAGTGTCTCGTTGCCCCGGGCCAGGCGGACCATCGTTTCGTAGATTGCCGCATCACCATGGGGATTGAGCTGCATTGTCTGACCCACAATATTGGCAGACTTGGTCAGCTTTCCCTTCAAAAGACCCATCTTATACATCGTGTACAACAGTTTTCTGTGGGAAGGCTTAAATCCGTCAATCTCCGGGATTGCACGGGAGACGATAACAGACATCGCATAAGGCATATAGTTGATCTCCAGGGTTTCAGAGATCGCCTGTTCTGTGGTAGAGCCAACCAGACCGACCACATTACTGGTGTCGATCTTCTTGACATCTACCTGTACTTCTTTTTTCTTTCGTGCCATATTGCACCTCTCTTAGGAAATGTCCGCCAAATCTAAATATCTGGCGCCATTTTCCGCAATAAAGTTCTTACGCTCATTCAGACTGTCGCCCAGCAACACATCAAAATAGTGGGCAGTCCGTTCAGCATCTTCGGGCATAACCTTGATCAAACGGCGAGTTTCCGGATTCATGGTGGTCATTGCCATCATCACCGGCTCATTCTCACCAAGGCCTTTGGAACGCTGGATGTTATCAGGCTTCTTGCCCTCCAAATCCTCCCGGAGGATTCTAGCCTTTTCCAACTCATTGTAAGCAAACCAGGTCTTGCCCTTATAAGTGATTTCAAACAGCGGAGACTCCGCAATATACACATAACCGTCCCGAATCAGCGTGGGGCACAGCCGATAAAGCATCGTCAGTATCAGCGTGCGAATCTGGAAACCGTCCACATCCGCGTCCGTACAGATGATGATCTTGTTCCAGCGCAGGTTGTCAATATCAAAGGAGGACAGTTCCTTGGCCTTCTTGCCCTGGATTTCCACACCACAACCCAACACCTTCACCAAATCGGTAATAATGGGAGATGCAAAAATCTTGTTGTAATCCGCCTTCAAGCAGTTCAGGATCTTACCGCGGACAGGCATAATGCCCTGGAATTCCGAGTTCCGGGACTGCTTAACACTACCCAATGCGGAATCACCCTCAACGATATACAGTTCCCGCAAATTCACATCCTTACTGCGACAATCCACGAATTTCTGCACACGGTTGACAATATCCACCTTGGCATTGAGGTTTTTCTTGATGCTGCTGCGGGTCTTTTCCGCGCTTTCACGAGCTCGCTTGTTGATCAGCACCTGCTCTGCAGCCTTGTCCGCCTCCTGCTTGTTTTCCAAAAACCAAATCTGCAGCTTGTCCTTAAAGAACGCGGTCATTGCCTCCTGGGTAAATTTAGAGTTGACAGACTTCTTTGTCTGGTTTTCAAAGCAGCCAATGGTAGAGAAGCAGTTGGTCACGATCACCAGGCTGTCCTGGATGTCCTGGTAGATGATCTTGTTCTCATTCTTGGTGTACTTGTTATTGTCCCGGAGGTACTTATCAAAAGCAGCCACAAAGCCGGAACGCACAGCACGGTCAGGACTGCCGCCGTACTCCAGCCAAGAGGAGTTGTGGTAGTACTCGCTGTGGTTTAACTGCTTGGAGAAACAGAAGGAAGCCGTGATCTTCAGCTTCATTTCCGGGCGGTTTTCTGCGTCCCGGCCACGACGGTCAGCTTCCCAGAACACCGGCATGGTAAAGGCGTTATCCCCTACCATCTCCTCAATATACTGCTTGATGCCTTCCTGGTAGCAGTATTCTTCTGTTTCGAAACGATGCCCAACCTGGTTGCGGAACTGGAAGGTAACGCCGGGATTGACCACCGCCTGACGACGAAGCACGTCCTTGTAATACTCCACCGGGATGTTGATGTCTGTAAAGACTTCCTTATCCGGCCGCCAGTGGAACAAGGAGCCGGTCTTTTTGCGATCGGTGGGCTCTTTCTTCAAACCGCCCTTGTTCTTGCCCTTTTCAAAAT
>JAGBVD010000174.1 GCA_017630495.1 Oscillospiraceae bacterium | reverse complement strand
GCGGCATTCAGGGTCACGGTGTAGTTGTTCCCAAGCAAAAGAACTATCATGTTGCGAAACCCTTTGATACCAGCTATGATTGCCGTAGTGAGATGTGCCTGCTGATGGAAGAAGCCGGCATTAAGATCAAATACCACCATCCGGAGGTCAGCGCATCCGGACAGTATGAAATCGAGCCACAGCTGGGTGAAATGTCCAAGATGGCAGATGCTACAATGATGATCAAATACATCATTCGCAACACAGCACTGAAACACGGCAAATCTGCAACCTTTATGCCCAAGCCGGTCTACGGTGAAGCCGGAAGCGGTATGCATGTGCATATGCTTCTTCTGAAGGACGGTCAGCCGGTATTCTCCGATGATAATGGATATTCCAACTTGAGCAAGGAAGCTCACTACTTTATGGGTGGTCTGCTCAAGCATATTGCCTCTTTGTGCGCAATCACGAACCCCAGCACCAACTCCTTTAAGCGTCTGGTTCCCGGTTTTGAAGCACCTGTAACCGTGGGTTATGCCACATCCAACCGCAGTGCTGTTATCCGTATTCCTGCTTATGCAAAGACACCTAATCTGCGTCGCTTCGAGCTGCGCAACCCGGACGCAACCTGCAACCCCTATTTCTGCTATGCAGCGATCCTGATGGCCGGTCTTGACGGCATCAAGAATCAGATCGATCCTCACGAGAACGGTTGGGGTCCTTACGATATGAACCTATACAACCTGCCGGAAGAAGAAAAGGCCAAGCTGAAGGGCCTTCCCACCTCCCTGGATGCAGCTTTGGACGCTTTGGAAGCTGACCACGACTACCTTACTGCCGGCGGTGTATTCCCCGAAGAGCTGCTAAAAAACTTCATCAAGACAAAACGCGCTGAATGCAGCCAGATGTCCACCATTCCCCACCCCGCCGAGTTTGATAAGTACTACAATCTTTAAGAAAAAACCGGAGCCAAACGGCTCCGGTTTTTTATATAAGTTGTTGTTCATTGATGATGAGTTTAAACTGCAGACCAAGTTTTTCCGCGGCCTTTCGGCACAGAATCATCCGCTCCATAAAGATTTCAAAGTAATCCATCACAGAGCCGTATTGGGTGTCAACTGTAAGTTTCAATTTTACAATCGTCTTTTCTTCATTGATTTTTAACACTGATTTTTTGACCGAATAGTTCACTCTGTCGTGGATATCAAATGCAGAAACATCTTTATTACGCACCCGAGATCGGCGCACGTCTGCCTTGTCTGCTAAAATCAAAGCGGCTGCAACAGGATTTACCGGAATTCCGGTACCCTCATCATGATTTCCGATTGCAGTAACGATTGTCGCAATATCCTCCGGTGCAAAATTTCGGTCATTGAGAATACTCCATGCCATAACGGCACCGGACTGCGAATGATCTTTTCGGTTGGCCAGATTGCCAATATCATGCAAATAACCGGCGATTTTACCCAATTCAACCGTTCTTTCATCAAATCCCATGGTTTCCAGAATATATCCCGCTGTTTGTGCAACATGGGTAACGTGCGCAAAACTGTGCTCCGTATATCCCAGTGCATCCAAGGATGCATCTGCATGGATAATGTATGTTCTTATGGTTTCGCTTTTTGTAATTTCATCATATGTTAACATAGGATCACCTCACTAAATTTAGTATAACACAGAAGGCACTAAATTTAAAAGGTATTTCCAACAGATTTTACAATAATTTTAAAATCAAACAATGCGTACCTTATAGTGATCAAGCCAAAAATTAATCTGCAGCATAAACGCAATGGTCTGCGGAACCTTCATCAGCTGTCCATACCACGGCCAGGCATATTCAGCGTGAAGCAAATTCTCCAATGCCTCTCGGTTAACAATTTGGAGAATTGGCGCGTTGCTGTCTGCTAAAACACGCTCCAATTGTTCGCTAACCAGTTGCAAATATTGAGGATCATATGTTTTTGGATAAGGACTTTTCTTTCGATTCAAAATTTCTTCTGGTAAATATCCTGCCATTGCGTGGCGCAGAAGACCTTTCTCCTGGCCGTGATAGTCTTTATATTCCCAAGGCACACCGTACATATATTCAGCGATTCTATAGTCACAGAAAGGCACACGGACCTCAAGACCGTGATACATACTCATCCGGTCCTTGCGATCTAGCAAGGTCTGCATAAACCAGTAATGATTCAGATTTACCATTTGTTTCATACGCCGCTCAAGTGGTGAATTTTCCGGCAAAATATCACAGCGGTTGAATGACTGTGTGTATAGATCATTTACAAATGTCTTTGGGCAAATCTTCGATGCAATATCCGGCGCAAGAAAAGCTCCTCGTTCTTTTGTGTTCTGGGCCCAGGGAAAGCCGTCTAATGCGCGAACTTCCGGATCCCGATACCAGGGGTATCCACCGAATATCTCGTCTGCGCACTCCCCTGACAGCGCAACCTTCACCTTTTTCCGAATCTCACCGCAAAAAGACAAAAGAGAAAAATCCACATCCGCCATACCGGGCAGATCTCTGGCAATGGTTGCTTCCTCCAGATTATCCAATAACTGTTGAGGCGTGATAACTGTCCAGTTCTGTTTGCAGTCAAGATATTTGTGCATTATACAAATGTATTGATTATCGGAGTTTGGCTGAAATTTACCTGGCACAAAATATTTGTCATTATTTTCAAAATCCAAAGAAAATGTTTCCAGAGATTTCCCTTCACTGTGCTGTTTTTTTGCGCATACTGAAGAAATTAAGCTTGAATCTAACCCACCGGACAGAAATGTTCCAATTTCTACATCCGATACCATTTGTTTTTCAATTGCATCAACAACTAATGCCCGCACCTTTTGCGCGGTTTCTTCAAAACTATCCGTATGTATGCGGTCTTTCAGTTTCCAGTATCGCTTCCAATTCCATTTTCCACAGATATAACATCCGTAACATCCCGGTTCCAATTCTCTGATGCCCCGAAAAACCCCACTGCCCGGTGCTCTGCCCGGTCCTAGAAGTAATATTTGCGCCGCACCTTCTGCATCCAATTCAGCCTCCACATCCGGATATGCTAAAATTGTTTTAATTTCGGATGCGAAGAGGATTCCATCTTTGTGTACTTTGTAAAATAACGGCTTCACACCGATTCTGTCACGGGCAAGAAACAGTTTTTTTCGTTTCTTTTCCCACACTGCAAATGCATAGATCCCATTCAGCTTTTCCAGACAACCGTCTGACCATTGGGCATACGCATGTAACAGCACTTCCGTATCCGAGTGGCCTTTGAAAGTATGTCCCAATTTCATCAGCAGTTGTCGTACATCCTCCGTATTATACAGTTCACCATTATATACAATGGTGTATATCTCCCCCGCCCAATTTAATTCCATCGGCTGTCCGCCGCCAGCTGGGTCAATAATTGAAAGTCGACTATGTAAAAGGCAACAGCCCTCGTTTATAAACACGCCCTGTGCATCCGGACCTCTGCGTTTCATAGTTTCCAGCATCCCATTGATTATATTTTCACTGTGCTTAAGGCCGATTATTCCAGCGATACCACACATACAATCTCTCCTTTCCATTACCATATTCTATTAGACCGTGATTTTTTTGTGCATAGTCTATAGAAAATTACGCATAGTAGTGTATGGGTGATATAATGCAAAATACAACGGAAATATTGTCTTCTATGCTAAAGACAACGCAAATGGGTCAAGTCGGTATTCGTGTTGTAATGCCATATGCTGCCAGAGCGGATCTTAAAAAAGCGCTCACATCACAGCTAAAAGAATATGATGAGATCGAGCGAGAGGTGTATTCCATAGCATCTTCAAGAGGGTTGGATATCAAAGAGCTTGATCCTATGGCTAAAATGATGTCCAAAGCATACGCGCATGCCAATTTGACATTTGGGAATATCGATTCCAAGATTGCTGCAATGATGATTCAGGGCAACACCAGAGGTATGATCAAAAATCTGAAAAGCCAGCATCACGGAATCAAGGATGATGCAGGGGTCTCTTCCCTGCTCCAAAAGCTTCTAAACTGTGAAGAAGCAAATATACAGCAGATGCAGGGATTTGTTTAAATCCCTGCACATTTTTTTAGCGGTATCATAGAATAATTAGAACAAAAAAGGAGGCGATAACACTGAGCGCAATCGGTTACATACAGGTACGCGCATACACCAGTAATGCACAAATTCCGTTAAAAGATGTAGCAGTAACCATTTCTGACACAGACGGTGCGGCTATTGCAATGCGTCTGACAAACCGCAGCGGTCTTTTGGATGCGCCGGTAGAGATTTCCGTTCCGGATCTATCGGCCAGCCAAAGCCCAAACACAGGTATTATCCCCTTTGCTATTGTGAATTTATATGCACGACTGGAAAACTACGAAGAGATCAATGTTGAAAATCTGCAAATCTTTCCAAACACCGTTACGGAGCAAAATCTGGAATTGATACCGCTTTCCGAACTACCGGAAAAATGGAACAAAGCAGAAACCTTTAACACACCACCGCAGAATCTTTAAAGGAGGGATTGATTCGTGCCTCCGGTAACACCTTATGTACCACAAAGAATCACTGTACATTTAGGATCGCCATCATCCAACGCTGCAAATGTAACTGTCTCATTTTCTGACTATGTGAAAAATGTGGCATCCAGTGAAATATACCCAACATGGGATGAAAGCGCGTTGCGTGCAAATATTTTGGCAATTGTTTCATTTGCACTTAACCGCATTTATACAGAATTTTACAGAAGTCGCGGTTATGATTTTGACATTACCAATTCTACAGCTTTTGACCAGGCTTTTGTCAACGGAAGAAGTTATTTTGAAAACATTTCCCGCTTAGTTGACGAATTGTTCAATGATTATTTGCGAAGACCCGGTTTTGTCGAGCCATTGGCTGCAAAATTTTGCAATGGAACAACCGTTACTTGTGAAGGACTCAGCCAATGGGGCAGCCAGAATCTGGCACAACAAGGATATAGTTCGGATCAGATACTTCGCAGCTATTACGGAAATGTGGAAACTGTTGTAAATGCACCGATTCGGGGAATCACATCCTCATACCCCGGCACACCCTTACGACGGGGCAGCACCGGACCGGATGTGGTTGCCATACAGGTATCCTTAAACAGAATTGCGCAAAATTATCCGGCGATTCCAAAAATACCGGCTGTAGACGGTATATTCGGCAGTCGCACCGAAGCAACCGTTAGGGCTTTTCAACAAATATTTGGTTTGGGCGCTGACGGAATTGTCGGTCCTGCCACTTGGTATGAAATTGTCAGGCTATACACCGGCGTCAATGCACTTTCCGAACTTCGCAGTCAGGGACAGCGATTCTATGCCAACAGCTGGTCACCACCCAATGGTCTCGAGGTGGGCGATACCGGAGAAAAGGTGCGGCTTCTGCAGTATATGCTTTCTGTATTAAGTTCATTTATTCCCTCCATTCCACCGGTGAGCGTAGACGGAATATTTGGTAATGCAACAAGATCAGCTGTTTTGGCCGCACAGCGCAGGTTTGGTCTTCCGGAAACCGGTACAGTTGGTGCGCAAACCTGGAATGAAATATACGATCAATTCTCCGGCATTGAAAACACCGCATTGCGCAGTCAGGAACAGTTTCCCAACAGCAATAACCGGAACGGAAATAATAACTACACCAGAACAACAACAATGCCTCAATTCCCCGGACGCAGCTTAAGCACCGGAAGTCAGGACCCAGTCAGACAGGAGGTGGTTCGATGAGACCCTCGGAATCCTTTATACAACAACCTGTCCGTTCCCTGCAAACAATGCTGCGTGTCCTTGCTGAGGATGATCGCAGTCTTCCAACTGTTGTTCCGGACGGCATATACGGCCCTGATACAATGCATGCCGTTTCGGCATTTCAGCGTCAGAATGGCTTACCGGTTACAGGGGTCACCGATCAGAACACCTGGGAGTTAATTGTGAATCAGTATGAACCGGCTTTGATACGCATTGACAAAGCGCAGCCTATAGAGATCATAATGGATCCCGGGCAGGTTTACCGCTTGGGAGATAGCAGTCCATATATATACCTTCTTCAAAGTATGCTGACACAGCTTTCCAATGATCATCCGGCAATCCGGACTCCACCCCATAACGGTGTTGTCGACGATGCCACCTCCGGGTCTTTAACAGACTTTCAGATTCTTGCGAATTTACCGGCAACCGGTGAGTTAGATAAAATCACCTGGAAACATTTGGTGCATCAATTTACATTAAATGCCCACCACAATGCTATAACGCATACTGCAGTTTTTTAATTTTTTTAAAACTTTAACATTCTTTGGCCATAAATACTTGATAAAAAGAAAAAATTGCCTATAATATATGTAAATAACAGTGCCGTTTTACTTTCGGAGGAGTATCCATGTTTGTGAAAGATTGGAAAAAAGATATATTGACCATTCCGAACCTGCTTAGTCTTTTCAGGCTCGTGCTGATTCCGGTCTATGTGGTCATTTATCTGAATGCAAGAAATAGCGCCGACTACTATCTTGCAGCCGGAATTTTAGCGGTTTCCTGCTTAACAGACCTTATAGACGGCAAGATCGCCCGTCATTTTAACATGATATCAACCCTTGGAAAGATATTGGATCCGCTTGCAGACAAGGCCACACAGTTTGCATTAATCATTTGCCTGGCTTTACGCTATCCCATTCTCCTGAATTTATTTGCATTGTTCGTCATCAAGGAAAGTTTCCAATTGATTGCCGGTTGTATCAATCTTCGCAAAGGCAAGATGCTGAAGGGTGCGCTGATCAGCGGAAAGATTTGCACAACCGTTTTATTTATAAGTTTGATTCTGATGGTAATGCTTCCGGATTTGGGCGAATCTGCGATTAAAATCATTACTTATGTAGATGCAGCTTTTATGATTGCTTCCTTTACAGAATATGTGATTACCTATATCCGTAGAGAAAACAAATTTAGCTCCCTGAATGAGACATCAGACAATTGATATAAACCGGAACGGCAAATTGCCATTCCGGTTTTCTCTATGTTGATTATTTTCTTAATGCGTGATACAATAAGAAAAAACCTTTGGAGGTAACAATATGGATTACAGTAAACTGCAAAATGGCAGCGACATTCGCGGTGTTGCTTTGGAAGGCATTGAAGGCCAGCACATTAATCTGACCGAACAGGCATGCCGCGATATCGGCAGAGGCTTTGCTCTGTGGCTCACGAACAAATATGGCACCCAAAAGCAGCTTCGTGTTGCTGTCGGTCGCGACTCCAGACTTTCCGGTGAAACTCTGTGCAACTGGATCTGCGAAGCCATGGTCGCGCAAGGACTCTATGTCACAAACTTCGGCATGGCTAGTACCCCTGCAATGTTTATGTCCACAGTAACCGAGGGCTATGCATTTGACGGCTCTGTTATGATCACTGCCAGCCATCTCCCCTTCAACAGAAATGGCTTTAAGTTCTTCACCCCTGACGGTGGTTTGGAATCTAAGGATATTAAGCAGATCCTGGCATTTGCCGGCGGCGAGGAAACTACCGGTTTGAAGCCCGGTGCTTTAGTTGCTGGCGAGTTTATGGATACATACGCCGCAATTCTTGCTGACAAAATTCGCGCTGCTACCGGTGAGGAAAAGCCTTTGGAGGGCTTCCGTATTGTTGTGGATGCCGGCAACGGCGCAGGTGGCTTCTATGTTGACAAGGTTCTGAAACCCCTTGGTGCAAATACAAAAGGAAGCCGCTTCCTTGATCCGGACGGCAGCTTCCCCAACCACATCCCCAACCCCGAAAATAAAGAGGCTATGCAGAGCATTACCGAAGCAGTCAAAGAGACAAATGCCGATTTGGGCATTATCTTTGATACGGATGTTGACCGTGCCGGCGCCGTATTGTCCGATGGCAGCGAACTGAACCGAAATCGCATTATTGCAATGCTTTCCGCGATTCTGCTTCGAGAGCATGCCGGTACCACCGTTGTTACCGACTCTATCACCTCTGACGGCCTTGCAAAATTCATCGCCGAGAAGGGCGGCATTCACCACCGTTTCAAGCGCGGCTACCGTAATGTTATCAATGAGTCCATCCGCCTGAACAACGCAGGCCAGGACAGCCAGCTGGCTATTGAAACCTCCGGCCACGGTGCGCTGAAGGAAAATTACTTCCTGGACGACGGTGCATATCTTGTCACAAAGCTTTTGATCGAGCTGGCCTGCGGCAAAAAGAACGGATATACCCTGGAGTCCTTAATTGCCACATTGGAAGAGCCTGTTGAAAACACAGAGTTCCGTATGAATATTCTGGTAGACGATTTCAAAACATACGGCCAGAAGGTTATTGAAGATCTGACTGCATACGCACAAAAGCAAGCCGGTTGGTCTCTTGCTCCTAATAATTTCGAAGGCGTTCGTGTCAATCTGGATGCCCAGCACGGTAACGGTTGGTTCTTGCTTCGTTTGTCTCTGCACGATCCTCTGCTGCCTTTGAATATTGAAAGCAACAGCCAGGGTGGCAACAAGAAAATCGCCCAAGAGCTGGCAACATTCATTGCGAACTATGACGCATTGGATGCAACTGCGCTGCTTGATTTTGCAAAATAATATAAAAACACCGGTAGCAAATTGCTACCGGTGTTTTACATTCTTATAAGCCTTCCAAAAAACCTTTTAATTGGCGATAAATCTCCCAATGGCCATCATCGTTGGGATGCAGGCCGTCTGGAATATACCGCTGCTTCATCTCTGGGATTTCCGGGTCAATATCCCAAACCCTGTACAAATCGAGAACTGCAATGTCATAAACCGCTGCAACCTCAATGATTGCATCCACATACTTCTGCAAACTGCCGCCATTGGTGGGACTAATATCATCCGCTGGCTTGACCTCGCCGCAGCGATGCGCTGGCGTCATAAACACAATCTTTGCCTGGGGATATTTTTCCATTAAAGCAATCATTAAATTATGCAACGCTCCGTAGAAGCTTGTGTTTTCCCGGTCAGTCATTGAGCCAAGAGGCGCATCACCATGGCCAAAATCATTGGTGCCGCCAAATACAACAACCACATCCGCATCAGCGTCCATAGATGGTACTCGCGTAATGAAATATAAATCATCGTCCTCCGGATAGATAGATGGATTTATGTTTGCAGCGATCCGCGTACCGCTGATTCCATACCCTTTTGTAAGGCAGCCATCATTGATGGAAAACCGCTTCCAATAAATATTATCCGGATTGCTGACGCCAACGCCAAATGTAATACTGTCACCCAGGAAGAGCATCTTTTTATTTTTAAGAATCATATCGGCACCTCAATTAAAATGATGCTTAAATTATAAAAAACAAAAGGACCTCTAAAGAAGTCCTTTTGTTTTGGAGCTACTGGCCGGACTTGAACCGGCGACCTGCTGATTACGAATCAGCTGCTCTACCGACTGAGCCACAGTAGCACTTATCAACACTTTTGCAAGCCTAAACATTATATCGATTTTTCTATACTGTGTCAAGGTAAATTTGTTTCACTATATCTAATTTAGGTCTTGACAAATGGTTTGTTTTGGAGTAATATAAGCAAGCTAACTGCACATTTGGAGAAGTCGCGTAGCTGGCCGAGCGCGCACGATTGGAAATCGTGTATACCCCAAAAGGGTATCGAGGGTTCAAATCCCTCCTTCTCCGCCATAAAACAATCCCCACCCATTTGGGTTGGGATTGTTTTATTAGGAAGGTGGGATTTGAACAACTCAAAAAGTATCCAATCTTTCCATTATTGTGTTTTCTATAGCTTTATGATATAATTCCACCGAGGTGAAGTTATGAAATTATCCTACCTGAACTTAACAACAACCGACCCTGCATTTAATCTGGCCACAGAGGAGTATGTTTTTGATTATTTGCCGAAGGACAGAACTTATTTTATGCTTTGGCAAAATGACAATGCGATCATTATCGGTAAACATCAGAACACCCTTGCTGAGATCAACTTAAATTTTGTCAATGAGCACAACATCAAGGTTGTTCGTCGTCTCTCCGGCGGTGGTGCAGTTTATCACGATTTAGGCAATTTAAATTTCACCTTTATAACGGATGCAAAGCAGCAGGAATCCATTAATTTTAAACTATTTTGCCAGCCGATCGTTAGAACACTGGAAAAGCTGGGTGTCTACGCGCAGATCGGAGGCCGCAACGACATTACGATTGACGGCCAGAAGTTCTCCGGTAATTCCCAATATATCCGGGATGGACGCGTTTTGCACCACGGCACGATATTGTTTCAATCTGATCTTACTGTTGTTTCAAAAGCTCTGCAGGTAGACCCTGCTAAGATTCAGGCAAAAGGCATTAAATCCGTCCGCAGCAGAGTAACCAACGTTGCTGATCATCTCCCTTCCAAAATAGATTTGGAAGCCTTCCGGAATCTGCTTCTGCAGCACCTTCTGGAGGAGCAGCCCGGTGATGAATATGTTCTAACAAAAGCAGATCTGGCCAAAATTGAGAACATTTCTCAAGAGCGTTATGCTACATGGCAATGGAATTTTGGCCGTTCCTTGGAATGCACAACCCGGAAGAAGATGCGCTTTGAAGGCTGCGGTACTATAGAGGCAAACATTACTGTAGATCATGGTATTATTTCCCAAATTTCCTTTACCGGTGATTTTTTCAGTGTTCTTGAGCCGGAAAACCTGGCAAAATTATTCGTTGGTAAACAACCGGATCCTGATGTATATAAAGAGATTTTAAATAATATCGATGTTGCTGCTTATTTCGTGGGCATTACAAATGAACAGTTTCTAACGCTTATGACCCAATAAGAAAACCCGGAGAACTCTCCGGGTTTTTTCATATCTTTTCCAGAACAAAAGCCAATGCTGCGCAAATAGCCTGGTTGCGAACATCTTCGCGATTCCCGGGAAATTGAAATTTCCGCACATCTGCACCATTCTCATCCGCAAAACCGACAAACACAGTGCCAACCGGGTTTCCAAATTCGTCTCCATCCGGTCCGGCAAGGCCGGTAACCGATACCGCATAGTCAGCTGCCAGGTTTTTACGCACGCCGGTCGCCATCT
>JAGBVD010000173.1 GCA_017630495.1 Oscillospiraceae bacterium | reverse complement strand
GACCTGCCCTTCCTGATGCCCGTTGAGGACGTCTTCACCATTTCCGGTCGTGGCACCGTTGCTACCGGTCGTGTTGAGCGTGGTTCCATCAAGAAGAACGACCAGGTTGAGATCGTTGGTCTGCAGGAAGAGAAGAAGGAGACCACCGTTACCGGTATCGAGATGTTCCGCAAGCTGCTGGACTACGCTGAGGCCGGCGACAACATCGGTGCTCTGCTGCGTGGTGTTGACAAGAAGGAGATTGAGAGAGGCCAGGTTCTCTGCAAGCCCGGTTCCATCAACCCCCTGACCAAGTTTGCCGGCCAGGTTTACGTCCTGTCCAAGGAAGAAGGCGGCCGTCATACTCCTTTCTTTAACAACTATCGTCCTCAGTTCTACTTCCGTACCACTGACGTTACCGGTATCATCTCCCTGCCCGAAGGCGTTGAGATGTGCATGCCCGGCGACAACATTGTTATGAACGTTGAGCTGATCACCCCCATCGCTATTGAGAAGGGCCTGCGTTTCGCTATCCGTGAGGGTGGCCGTACCGTCGGTTCCGGCGTTGTTACCGAGATCTTCGGCTAATTAACGACCTAAATCAATAAAAAGATCCCCCGGCTTCTGCCGGGGGATTTTTGCATAAAAAGTACCGTAAAAGGCGTGTTTTCAGCCTTTTACGGTGCTTTTTATATGTGTTTAATAGGAACAGTTTGCAGCAGATTCAGGCCCAGATCCTGGACAATCTTCATAGCATCCGCTTCCTGCTGGGTATTTGTAATTGCATTTGGACTATGGGCGTCCATACCCAAAACGACCTTACAGCCCTCCTGGGCAGCTATCTCCCAGAAAAGAAGGTTGGGGTAGTGCCGATGCTCCCGAACGCCCAACAGATTTATTTCCAGCGGCGTATCGGTATCAATGGAGGCTTTGCAAATTCTTTGCATTTGCTGTTGATAAATTTTGGGATCGCCTACAAAATTCAGAAAATCTGGGTGGGCAATATAAGTAAACTTTCCGGTTTCCAGGGCAGTGATCACCTGATTGCAATGGGCAATCAGATGAGAAACATCCTCTGTGGGGGCTGTGGCGTGGGAGGGCGCGTCGTATTCATTGTTGATCCAGTGCTGACCGAGAAGCATATACTCGACCCCTGCGTCCTGCAACCGCAGCAGCATTTCCTTCCAGGTCACCGGGTAATACTCGGCCTCCACACCCAAGGGAATTTCAATTTTTCCGGCAAATTCTGTCTGCAAAGCGCGGACATCGTTGCAGTAATCGTCCAGTTCCTCCGGAAACATCCGCATATAGCTGTAATAGCTTCCGGGGAAATACTGGGGTGTGTGATCGGAAAACCCGAAGATCTGCAACCCTCTGGCAATGGCATTTTCCACATATTTTCTTTCTGCACCCGTGGCGTGATGACACCGGGGTGTGTGGGTGTGATAATTGGCAATCATGTCTTTCTACCTTAAAAAAGTCCACAAAAGCTGTGGACTGTATTTTTATTTTGCGACACAGATCTGTAAGCCGGGTTCTGTTTTAACAGCCATCTATCTAGCCCCGCGATCGCTCACGGGATCAAGCCACCTCCTCGGGACGATCGGGCAAATCTTTACACAAACACCCAACTGGCATCTGCGGTCCCTCCACGGCGTTGCTCCGGATAGAGTTTACAGCACCCCGATGTTCCCATGGGGCGGGTGCGCTCTTACCACACCTTTTCACTATGACCGAAATCGGCTACATCTCTCTGTTGCACTTGTCCTGGGGTCGCCCCCGGCAGGCGTTACCTGTTATCCTTGCCCTGTGGAGCCCGGACTTTCCTCACCTGCAGCTTTTCAGCTTGCAGCCGCGGCTGTTCAATCTGGTCGCAAAAATATTGTACCGCAATGCAGGCAGAATGTCAAATGTCTTGCAAAATCTTCCGTAAGAGGATATACTATATGAAAGACGAAATGCAAGGAGGGCGTAGCTATGCCCACAAAGGTAGATGCATATTTTGAAGAACTCCGGGGTCAGCAGATCGCGGTGTTGGGATTGGGTGTCAGCAACCGGCCGTTGGTGCGGATGCTCCTTTCCTATGGCTGCACCGTAACCGGCTGCGATAAAACGCCCAGAGAGAAAGTGGATGACGAGGTGCTGCAGCTGGAAAAGGATGGCTGCGCACTGCGCCTGGGAGAAAGTTATCTGGATGACCTGCACGCGGATCTGGTGTTCCGGACACCGGGTATGCACCCGGACAACCCGGCTCTGGTAAAGCTGCGGGAAACAGGTGCAAAGATCACCAGTGAAATGCAGGTGTTTTTCGAACTTTGCCCCTGCAAAATCATTGCCGTAACCGGCTCTGACGGCAAAACCACAACAACAACCTTGATTTCCGAACTGCTGAAAGCAGAGGGGAAGAAGGTATGGTTGGGCGGCAATATCGGTACGCCCCTGCTGCCGGTTTGCCAGCAGATGACAAAGGATGATATTGCAGTTGTGGAACTCAGCTCCTTCCAGCTGATGGATATGACAAAGAGCAGCCACATTGCGGTGGTTACCAATCTTGCGCCCAATCACCTGGATGTCCACAAGGATATGCAGGAGTATGTGGATGCCAAAAAGAATATATTTAACTATCAAACACAGGATGATCTTTTGATCGTGAACGCAGACAATGCAATCACCAAAGAGCTGGTCGGTAATGGCAGAACAGGGCAGTTTGCCAGAGTGGGCAAACTGGAAAAAGGCGTGTGTCTGCAAGGGGATTGGATTTGCCGGGATGGCAAGCCGGTACTGGATAAAAAGGATATCCTGCTTCCCGGTGAGCATAATGTGGAAAACTATATGGCTGCCATTTTGGCGGTGGAGGGTATGGTTTCCGATGAAACGATCTGCAAGGTGGCCAAGACCTTTGGCGGTGTGGAGCACCGGATCGAACTGGTGCGCATTAAGGACGGTGTGCGGTTTTATAATGACTCTATTGCGTCCTCGCCCAGCCGTACCATTGCAGGCCTGAAAAGCTTCCCGGAAAAGGTGCTTTTAATTGCCGGTGGCTATGACAAGCACATTCCCTATGATGTCCTTGGCCCGGAGATCTGCAAAAGCGTAAAGATATTGTTCGTCAACGGCGCTACGGGCGGGCAGATTCGTGCCGCGGTGGAAAACGCACCCCAGTATCAAAAAGGCTGCCCGGAAATCGTGGACTGCAAAGACTTTACCGATGCGGTGCTGCAGGCGGCAAAGGCGGCAAAGGAAGGCGATGTAGTGCTGATGAGCCCTGCCAGCGCGGCCTTCGATCAGTTTAAAAACTTTATGGAGCGTGGCAAGTATTTCAAAAAGCTGGTAACGGAGTTATAAGCCTATGAACATCCAAAATGTTACAAAGCAGGCCCGAAAGGTGTTGCCCCTGAAGCACTGTGGCGCAGTGCTGGTGGCGGCAGGCACAGCTTCCCGGATGGGCGGCATCGATAAAGTGATGACCCCCTTGGGCGGTGAGCCGATGATATTGCACAGCGTGCGGACCTTTTCCCAGTGCGATGCGATCCGAGAAATTGTCATTGTTACGCGAGCCGATTTGGTGGAAACCATCAAAACCCTTTGTCAGGACTTTCCCAAGGTGACGAATGTTACCGTTGGCGGTGCAAGCCGACAGGAGTCGGTATTGGCCGGTATCAAGGCCCTTTCCCGGAAGGTCAAGCTGGTGGCTGTTCACGACGGCGCCCGGCCGCTGATCACCTGGGAGGTGATTGACCGGGCAGTTCGGGCGGCCAACACCTACAGCGCAGCAGCTCCCGGTGTTGCGGTGAAGGACACCATCAAAGTGGCAAAGGGCGGTGTGGTGGTCCAGACTCCGGACAGAGATAAGCTCCGGGCCATTCAGACACCTCAGGTGTTTGATGTGGATCTGCTGCAGGCGGCACTGCAAAAGGCGCAAAAGGAAAACACAGCGGTGACGGACGATTGCAGCGCTGTGGAGAATTTAGGAATGTCGGTGAAGATCGTTACCGGTGATGAGCGAAATATCAAG
>JAGBVD010000172.1 GCA_017630495.1 Oscillospiraceae bacterium | reverse complement strand
TGGAAGCCTCCCGACACTTTGTACAGATGCTCAAACAGTTCAGCCCCAATGTGGAGCAGTACTCTATGGATGAGGCCTGGGTGGATATGACCGGTACGGAGCGGCTTTTCGGCGCGCCCCGCTTGGCAGCGGAAAAAATGCGTCAGCGGATTTTTGAGGAACTGGGATTTACGGTCAATATCGGCATTTCCACCAATAAATTGTTGGCGAAAATGGCCGGTGATTTTGAAAAGCCTAACAAGATACATACCTTGTTTCCGGAGGAAATAGAGCAGAAGATGTGGCCGCTTTCTGTACGGGATTTATTCCTGGTGGGCAGCGCAACACAAAAAAAGCTCAATCAAATGGGCATTTACACCATTGGAGATTTGGCAAAAGCGGATATTTCCGTGTTGAAACGAAGGCTGGGAAAACACGGGCAAACCATCTGGCATTTTGCCAACGGCTATAATGCAGATGTGGTTGCTCCGACACCTGCGGAAAACAAAGGCTATGGCAATTCTATCACTACGGCAACCGATGTGCAAACCTATGACCACGCCCATCAAGTCTTGCTGAGCTTGTGCGAGACAGTCGCGATGCGTATGCGCAAGGATGAAAAGTGCGGAAGTTGTCTGTCTGTGCAATTGCGGACAGATACCTTTAAGGACTTTTCCCACCAGAAGATGTTGCCCGGCGCGACGAACATTACCGGCGAACTGTTCCGGGCGGCTTGTCAGATTTTTGATGAAGCCTGGGATGGCAAAACGCCTTTGCGACAGTTGGGTGTCCAGGTGACACGGCTGTCTAAAGAGCCTTATCAACAATATGATTTGTTTTCCGATGTATCGCCGGTACAATATGAGCGGCGATTGAAGCTGGATGAAACAGTAGATGCACTTCGGGATAAATTTGGTGAGGAAATTATCCACAGGGCAAAATTTGCTGCTAACCCGGAGCAGCATATGGCTGGCGGACTGGACAAGGCCCGTCGCACCGGTGTAACAAAACCGATTCCAAAAGAATTTGAGGATGAAAAGTAATATGGAAATTGTAAAATTCTACCGCAATGACCCCAATGCACCAAAAACCACGATGCGCGCCCGGCTGGGTGCAAATGCTGTGATTACCTGGGATGGCAAGATCCTGTTGGAAAAGCGCCGGGACTGTGACCTGTGGGGACTTGTAGGCGGTGGCGTTAAGAGGGGAGAACACCAGGACCGGGCAATGGTCCGGGAGATCCGCGAAGAACTTGGGCTCAAAGTCAAAAGGGAAGACCTTAAAAAACTGGCCGTATATGGCGAGCCTGGTCGCATCGCGGCTTATCGTGACGGCAGTATTTGGCGGATGGTGATCGTGGTCTATGGTCTGCAATTAGAGGAGGAACCTCAACTGCAAATCAGCGACGAATCCCGGCAGCTTCGCTTTTTTAGCAAAGAAGAATTGAAGGATATTGACATCGTAGTTACCCACAGTGATATTGTGGAGGATTGGTTTATAAATGCAGAATGAAAACAGCCGCAGCATTTTGCTGCGGCTGTTTAAAATCGTCAAGTGTTTTGGATTTTGCGTAACTGTTGATAGGTGCTTCGGTCAAAAGCACTTAAATCTTGATGCAGGATCTTGCATATAACCGCAAGACAGGCAAACACAACAGGACCAGAAAAAAGTGTGAATACTAGACAGAAAAAAGCAAGGGCATTCTCCTCGATACCGTTGAACAATCGCTCCTCAATTGTGAATAACAATACACAAAGAGAGCAGACAAAGCCAATAATGGCCAAAACAATAAATATTGTGGATGCTTTTCTCAATATGGAAAACATTACGCAAACCTCCTTGTTTTCTTTGAAGATATTATAATAATGGCAGTAGCACTTTGTCAATAACATTGGAAGAATATACAAAATATGAAATTTTACTTGTATATTCAATAATACTGTGATATTATACATTTCGACGGTGCAGTATCCTAGTCAGAACGGCCGACTTCCAGGTAGGGCCTAAAAATCCTATGAAGGGCATATCGATGAAGTCCCTGGTGCCTGCTTTTTACGCCCAGTTTAGGGTGGGTGCTGGGGGTTAAGGATTCCGGGCGCACCCCAATGGCATGGAGTATACGACCCGGTTTCCGCGGAGACCCGGTGTTGTGTGACGAAGTTGAGAACTCCACAGATGGAAGCCGCTTCGCATACGAGCTGGGTATGAACCTGCAAAGTGGTGCGCAGAATCGCGTGCTACGTGCAGTGTAGCCTGCCTTGAGTGAGGGTGTGGGGAAAGAGGACAAGTTTCGTCTGTTGTGGCCAGACGGGCGGGATTATCGCTTCTGGAAACCATTCTTGCAAAAGAGGCTAAGAGTCGGATCGTTTTGCGGTGGAAAACACCTAGGCTGTCTATTTTGGGGCAGACAGGGGATTACAGTACGGACTAAGTGGCAATCGGGTACTCAAGCTGGCAACACTTGAGCGGATGGATGAAATGGGAACGGCCTGCGCGGCAACGGCAGGTTCTGTCCGGTGAAAAACAACCCGACCTAAGCCGTAAGATTTATCCTGTCTGCCACCGTCATTATTACTTAAATAAAGGGGATAAGACTCGTGTCTAAACCTGACTCGGACGCGTCAAGAAAGGCGCGTAATAAAACGATCCGCTGGGTCGTTACAATTTTCTTGGTAACAATTTTAGTTTCCGGAACGATTTCCCTTGTTTCGGATGTACTAATGGAAAACAGCAACATATATGTTGCATTTTTAATCTTGCTGATCATTGTCTTTGTGGGTATCATCTTTGATGTGATCGGTGTGGCAGTAACCTCTGCTAATGAAAAGCCTTTTCACTCGATGGCTGCCCGGAAAGTACCTGGTGGTTTGGAAGCAATTCAGCTGCTGCGTAACGCGGAACGGGTCAGTTCCATTTGTAATGATGTGATCGGTGACATTTGCGGTGTCGTTTCCGGCTCTGCCTCTGCAATTATTTCGGCACAGATTTTGCAGAATTTCCAGTTCTCTTGGCCGGATATCGTTCAGCTGATGATGTCTGCCCTGGTTGCCGGATTGACAGTTGGCGGCAAGGCTATCGGCAAAACCTTTGCCATTAATTCCTGTACGGAAATCGTATCCGGTGTGGGCAGAATGCTGTATGCATTTGGTCACATTCCGGATATGTTTCAGAAAAAATGAAAGTTAGGTTGTGTTACTTGTGAGCACATTGGAAAATATTCATAGCCATAAAGATCTTGTTCATCTGGATGAAATCCAGCGGAAAGAACTCTGCCGGGAAATTCGTGAATTTTTGGTATCTCACGTGAGTAAAACCGGCGGACATCTTGCATCCAATTTGGGCGTTGTGGAACTGACGGTGGCCATTGAAACAGTGTTTGATACAGAAAAGGACCGCCTGGTATTTGATGTTGGGCACCAGTCTTATGTGCATAAGCTGCTGTCCGGCCGCCAGGCGGAATTTAATGCTTTGCGCCAGTATGGCGGTATCTCCGGTTTTCCCAAACCGAAGGAAAGCAACACAGATGCATTCGTGGCTGGACATGCATCCAGCTCTGTGTCCATTGCTTTGGGTATGGCCCGGGCCAGGACACTGCGTGGTGAGAATCATCAAATCATTGCCCTTTTGGGTGACGGCGCGGCTACCGGCGGTATGGTTTATGAAGGACTAAACGATGCAGCGGTCAGCAACGAGCCGATGATCGTGATTTTGAATGACAACGCGATGTCCATTGACCATAACGTAGGTGGTCTTTCCCGACATTTGTCCAGCCTTCGCACAAAGCCGAAGTATCTTGCCATCAAGAGAAAATATAAAAATGGACTCAACCGCACTCCCGTTGGCCGTTGGCTGTATCGTCTTACTTCTGATATGAAGGAACGCATTCGCCGGATGCTGCTACCCACAACGATCTTTGAGAGCATGGGTTTTGAGTATCTTGGACCGGTGGATGGACACGATGTGGAGAATTTGATTGACCTTTTGCGGATTGCGAAGCAAATGAAGCGGCCCGTTGTTTTGCACGTTGCTACAGAAAAAGGAAAAGGATATGCGCCTGCAGAGCAGCAGCCGAAGCTTTTTCACGGTGTTGGTAAGTTTGATCCCGAGACCGGTAAAGTCGAGGAAAAGAAGTCGCAGTCCTTCTCGGATGCTTTTGGCAACGTGCTGTGCAAATTGGCGCAAAATGACAATCGGATTTGTGCTATTACGGCGGCAATGCCTCATGGCACCGGTCTGATTGACTTTAAACAGCAGTTTCCCAATCGGACCTTTGATGTTGGTATTGCGGAGGAACACGCTGTTTCAATGGCTGGCGGCCTTGCAAAGCAGGGAATGGTCCCGGTAGTTGCTGTGTATTCCACATTTCTGCAACGAGCTTATGATATGATCCTTCAGGATATTTGTATGTTGGGATTGCATGTGGTGTTCGCAGTTGACCGAGCCGGTCTTGTCGGTGAGGACGGTGAGACCCACCACGGTGTTTTTGATGTAGGCTTTCTGCGTCAGGCACCGGGAATGACGGTGCTTTGCCCCGCAAGTCTTGCAGAATTGCAGGATATGATGCAGTGGGCGGTTTTGGAGTATACAGGGCCTGTTGCTGTTCGCTATCCCAGAGGCGGTGACGGAGAATATACCGCATCCGCCTGGAACAAAAACAGGAAAGTCTTTTGTCATAATGATGGCGATGATGTTGCCATCGTTACCTATGGTCGGCTGGTGCAAAATACGCTGTCTGCTGCACAGCTGCTTTCTGAAAATGGGATCCGCGCAAAAGTTCTGCGGCTGCTGTGCGTAGCGCCGCTGCCCACCGAGGAAATCGCAAAGCAGCTTTCCGGATGCAAGCACATCGTTGTTGTGGAAGAAACCTGCACCGGAAGCGGTATCTCCCAGGCACTTGTCTGGGAACTGAAAAAATACGTACCGGATTGTCGTGTGGATTCTATTGATTTAGGCGGTGGATTTGTTACTCACGGCTCTATGAGCAGTCTCTATGATCACTGTGGAGTGAGCGGTGAGGCAATTGCAACCTTTGTACGGGAGGTACAGGAAGTTGAAAATAAAGAAAAGGCTGGATGTGCTTCTTGTTGAGCAGGGGTATGCAGAAACACGCACAAAAGCGCAGGCTATTATTATGAGTGGCTCTGTCTATGTGCAGGGACAAAAAGCTGACAAACCCGGCACTTCTTATGAAGAAAGTGTTGATATTGAAGTTCGTGGAGCGGCTTGTCCTTATGTCAGCCGCGGCGGACTCAAACTGGAAAAGGCGCTAAGAGACTTTGGTGTAAAACCGGAGGGATATGTTTGCAGCGATTCCGGCGCATCTACCGGTGGATTTACTGACTGCCTGCTGCAGCAGGGCGCAAAAAAGGTTTTTGCCATTGATGTAGGTTATGGACAGCTGGATTGGAAGATTCGTTCCGATCCTCGCGTTGTCGTAATGGAGCGGACCAATGTTCGGTATGTAACACCGGAACAGCTTGGAGAGCCGTTGGATTTGTCGGTGATTGATGTCAGTTTTATTTCTTTGAAGATCGTACTTCCGGTTGTGAAGACTTTTCTGAAGGAAAGCGGTCAGGTAGTGTGCCTGATCAAACCGCAATTTGAGGCCGGCAAGGATAAGGTTGGCAAAAAGGGTGTTGTCAGGGAACCGGAAACCCATAAAGAGGTCTTGGATGATTTCCTGGTTCTTGCTAAAGAAACCGGTTTTTCCGTACTCGGTTTGACATTTTCCCCGGTAAAAGGTCCGGAAGGTAACATTGAATTTTTGGCGCATTTGACGCGAGAAGCGGTGACGGGTTTTGCACCGGATACTGCGCAGATCGTTGCACAGGCCCATATAGCATTGAAGGGGTGATATTTGTGAAAAGAATAATTCTGACACCCAATCCCTATCGGGATAAGAATTTCCAGACAGTTCGTACTGCTGTGGATATTCTGAATCGCAGTGGTATTGAGACAAGACTCTGTCTGCCTTTTGAGGTGGAACGGACATATGATCTGCCGAAGGATTTGCATTTTTACAATCTGGACAGAGAACTGCCCAATGCAGATGCGGTAATTTGCTTTGGTGGTGATGGTACGATTCTTCATATGGCCAAGGCTGCTACGCGACATGGTGTGCCGATTCTTGGCGTGAATATTGGTACTATGGGCTTTATGGCAGAACTGGAAACTGCCGAAATGGAGCAGCTTGCCCGACTTGCTACGGACGAATATTCCATTGATGAGCGGATGATGCTGGATGTTACGGTCCAAAGAGACCGGGACATTATCTTCCACGACATTTGTCTGAATGACGCTGTGATCACCAAGGGCGCTGTGGCTCGAATCGCGCATTTGTGCGTTAAATGCGATGGCGTACAGGCTATGGAATGCGGCGGCGACGGTATTATTGTGGCAACTCCTACCGGTTCAACAGCTTACAGCCTTTCTGCCGGCGGCCCGGTGGTGGAGCCGGAGGCCCACAGTATTCTGGTGACTCCGATTTGCGCCCATGATATTGCAAATCGCTGTATTGTGGCCTCGGACAAGCGGACGATCACTGTCAACTTTGTGCGCAATGCCAGAAGAAATGCGTTTCTTTCTGTGGATGGTGGTAAAGCACTGCGTATGAATCCCGGTGATGTTGCCACTGTGAAGAAATCCAATTTAACTACAAAACTGATTCGTCTGAAAAACAATAGTTTTTATGATGTGATGAATACGAAATTCAAGAATGGTTGAGGTGAGCCGTTATGAAAAACCAAAGACAAGCAAAGATTATGGAAATTATAACCACAAAGAATGTGGAAACCCAGGAACAGCTTCTTTCTGAATTGCAGAAGGAAGGCTTCCGTGGCACGCAGGCAACCATTTCCCGGGATATCAAGGAACTGCGTATTGTTAAGGAATTAACCAGCCTGGGCACTTATCGCTATACAACTTCCTCTAATGAGGTTAGCGGCTCTTTCTCTTCCAGACTCAATACAATTTTCAGAGAGTGCGTTGTGGGATTTGACTATGCCCAGAATATCATTATGATTCGCACTTTGCCCGGCTTGGCATCTGCTGCCGCTTCTGCTGTGGATGCAATGAATTTGAATCCTATTGTAGGCACCCTGGCCGGTGATGATACGGTGATGATCGTTATGCGTGACAATAACGCTGCGGCGGCTTTCTGCGGTGAGATCAAGAACTTGGTAAAGTAAGTATAGGGGGCGAATGTCTTGCTGAGTCTTCTGCATATAGAGAATATTGCGGTTATTGAATGCGCGGACATTTCCTTTGACAAGGGATTTAACATTCTGACCGGTGAAACCGGTGCCGGTAAGTCTATTGTGATTGATGCAATTTCTGCCGTTTTGGGTGAACGTGCTTATCGGGATATGATTCGTACCGGTGCGAAAAAAGCCTCCGTTAGAGCGGTGTTTCAGGATGTACCGAAGCTTTCCTGGTTTGAGGATAACAGCGTTCCTTATGACCCGGAAACGATTATTCACCGTGAAGTGTATCTGGATGGAAAGAATATCTGCCATGTAAACGGAACATTGGTTACGGTTTCCATCCTGAACAAACTGGGAAAGCAGCTGATTGATATCCACGGTCAGCACGACTCTGCGTCGCTGTTTGATGAGGAAAATCATCTGCACCTGTTGGATGCGGTTGCGGATAACGGACAACTGCGCAGTGATTATGAAGAAACATATACTGTTGTTTCCCAGCTCCGCAGGGAAATTGACCGAATGACCATGGACGAAGGGGAGAAGCTTCGCAGAATGGAGACCCTTCGTTATCAAATCGAGGAAATTTCCAAGGCTAATCTTCGTATTGGTGAAGATGATGAGCTGGAATCCCGACGCAAGGTTCTGCAAAACGCAGAGAAATTGAGTGACGGTATTTATGCAGCGGTGGAATGTTTGTATGGCGGTGACGATACTGACGGTGCGGCATCTATGCTGGCCCGGGCGGAGCAGGAATTGGGACGGCTATCCCGGTATACGGATGCTTTTGAAGCACTGCACCAAAGTGTTGCAGACCTGATGTACCAGGTGCAGGATGTAGCGGAGCAGGCCAGGGATGCCCGGGACGATTTATCTTACAGTGCCGATGAACTGGAACAAATTGAATCCCGTTTGGATGTGATCCATCGACTGCGTAGAAAATATGGCGCAACCTGTGAAGATATATTGCAATATCTTGAGCAGGCGAAAAATGAGCTGGACGATATTACTTTTGCAGATGACCGTCTGGAAAAGCTGAAAAATGACTGCAAGAAGGCAGAGAAGGCGTCTTGGGATGCGGCACTTTTGCTGCGTGAAAATCGGGAACAAACTGCAGTGTATCTTTCCCAGCGTATTTTGACGGAGCTTGCACAGCTGGATATGCCGAAGGTGCAATTTATGTGCAACTTTACCCAGACAGAGCTGACTGCGAATGGCGCGGATTCGGTTGCATTTTATATGTCTGCCAATGTTGGCGAGGCTTTGAAGCCATTAAACAAGGTGGCATCCGGCGGCGAATTGGCCCGCATTATGCTGGCGCTGAAGAATGTTCTTGCAGAGCAGGACCAGATTGCCACACTGATTTTTGACGAAGTGGATACCGGTGTTTCCGGCAGAGCAGCGCAAAAGGTTGCGGAGAAGCTGCGAAATGTTGCCAAGGACAAGCAGGTGCTTTGCGTTACCCATTTGCCGCAGCTGGCAGCATTGGCCAGCACCCATCTGTTAATTACCAAAGAACAGCGGGACGGGCGCACATACACCAGTGTTGTGCCGTTGGATAAAAAAGGCCGCACTTACGAATTGGCACGAATGATTGGCGGCACGACCATTACAGAAATAACACTAAAAAGTGCAGAACAGATGCTGCAGATATAATGTCTTTTTCTTGACAAATCGGGCATAATTTGGTAGGATATTTACAACATATTGATGGGAATCAGTAGGCGGAAAGATCCTTACAGAGAATTGCCGGATGGTGCAAGGCAATGTGCAAACCGCCCAATTACCTCCCGGAGTGGCCTCTTTGAAATGTCAGTAGGAGAGGACGGGTTCGCCCGATACTGCGAATGTGTCTGTGACACACAGAGGATGCCGCTGTGAAGCTGCGTCAAACCAGAGGTGGTACCGCGTAATTTACGCCCTCTGTCCTTAGGGACAGAGGGCTTTATTTTTTGGAGGATAGATATGAAACTGTATGATGAACTGGTGGCCAGAGGACTGATCGCTCAGGTTACCAACGAGGAAGAAATTCGTGAAATGATCGATAATGGCAAGGCCACATTCTATATTGGCTTTGACCCCACCGCAGATTCTTTGCATGTGGGCCATTTTATGGCACTGTGCCTGATGAAGCGACTGCAGATGGCCGGCAATAAGCCTATTGCGTTGATTGGCGGCGGCACGGCAATGATCGGTGACCCCTCCGGCCGCACGGATATGCGCTCTATGATGACAAGAGAAACCATCCAACACAACTGTGATTGCTTTAAAAAGCAGATGGAGCGTTTTATTGAGTTTGGCGAAGACAAGGCAAAGATGGTCAACAATGCTGACTGGCTGCTTGATCTGAACTATGTTGAGGTGCTTCGCGAGGTTGGCGCCTGCTTCTCTGTGAACAATATGCTTCGTGCAGAGTGCTATAAGCAGAGAATGGAGAAAGGCCTGTCCTTCCTGGAATTCAACTATATGATTATGCAGTCTTATGACTTCTATTACCTGTACCAGAATTACGGCTGTAATATGCAGTTTGGCGGCAACGATCAGTGGAGCAATATGCTGGGCGGCACAGAGCTGATCCGCCGCAAGCTGGGCAAGGATGCGCATGCTATGACTATCACACTGCTGCTCAACTCCGAGGGTAAGAAAATGGGCAAGACAGCTTCCGGTGCTGTTTGGCTGGATCCCAATAAGACCAGTCCCTTTGATTTCTATCAGTATTGGCGCAATGTGGAAGATGCGGATGTACTCAAGTGTATTCGGATGCTCACATTCCTGCCTTTGGAAGAAATTGACGCAATGTCCGATTGGAAGGACGCGCAGCTGAACACTGCAAAGGAAATCCTTGCATTTGAGCTGACCAAGCTTGTCCACGGTGAAGAAGAAGCCCAAAAGGCGCAAGCATCTGCAAAGGCTCTGTTTGTAGGCGGTGGCGATGATGCCAATATGCCTACCACCGAGATTGCGGCAGATAAGCTGACGGATGGCAAAATTGGTATTCTTAATCTGATGGTTGCCTGTGGCTTGGCAGGCTCTAACGGTGAGGCACGGAGACTTGTGCAGCAGGGCGGTGTTTTTGTTAACGACGAGAAAGTTCCCGATCACACCTTTGCGATCACCCAGCAGATGCTCAGTGATGGCGTGAAGATCCGCAAAGGCAAAAAAGTTTTCCACAAGGCTGTTTTAGCATAATAAATACAAAATATTTGCAGGGAGGTTCACTTATGAAACTCAACTACAAACGCACAATTTTAGTAGGTTTTGCATTTTTCCTGATCAGCGCATTCTGGCAGGCCTACGACGCAACGATCCCCGTGATTCTGACAAATAAATTCGGTATGTCCCAGACCTGGTCCGGTGTGATTATGGCGCTGGATAACATTCTGGCAGTCTTTATGCTGCCGCTGTTTGGCGCATTGTCGGATAAATGCACTGCAAAAAGCGGCAAGCGTACACCCTTTATTCGCTGGGGCACAATTATTGCAGCTATTGCATTGGTTGGCCTTGCCTTTGTGGATAATGCCCAGAAGACCAACATTGCGGCTGTCAGCGAAATTGACAACACCGAAGGTCTTGCTATTATTTACGAGACACAGGCTGATAAGACCTTGCTGACCCCGGATGGCGAGCAATTTGTTCTGGAAGATTTGTACACAAAAGATGAGTTTGTTGAAATTCGCAGTGACTACATCGATGAAGAAACAAAGCAGTCTCCCTATACAAATTATGTAGCACCGGCCCGTCAGGCCTATGCTGCGGAACAGACGGAAAAGAATCCGACACCCTTACTGGTGTTTATGGGATTATTGTTGGTCGTTCTTGTGGCAATGGCGACCTTCCGCAGCCCTGCGGTTGCGCTTATGCCGGATGTTACCATTAAACCGCTGCGAAGCAAAGGCAATGCAATCATCAATCTGATGGGAACAGCCGGTGGCATAATCGTACTTGTTCTCGGTATCGTGTTTGCTACCTCTGCTGTACGCAATCAGTTGATGAACTATAACATCTACTATGGTGTCATTGCTGCACTGATGCTGGGCGCATTACTGGTCTTTACCATTACCGTGCGTGAGCCTAAATGGGCAAAGGAAATGCAGGAAGAAAGCGTTCGCCTGGGCATTGAAGAGGAGCTGGAAACCACGGAGGAAAAGCGCAGGCTTTCTTCCGGTGAACTGCGGTCCCTGATTTTCATTTTGCTGTCCATTGCTTTCTGGTATTTTGGCTATAATGCAGTTACTTCCAAATATGCAGTTTATGCGGGCAATATCCTGAATATGGATTATAACACAACGCTTTTGATTGCTCAGGCTGCTGCAATCGTTGCTTACCTGCCGGCTGGTATTGTTGCGTCCAAGATCGGTCGCAAAAAGACCATTATGGTAGGCGTGGTTATGCTTACTGCTGCTTTCGGCGCAGCCTCTTTCCTCCGGGCAGGCAGTCCTGTGATGCTGATGAATGTGTTGTTTGCCTTGGCAGGTATCGGTTGGGCTACTATCAATGTTAACTCCTTCCCGATGGTTGTTGAACTGTGCTCCGGCGGTGATATTGGCAAGTATACCGGTTTCTACTACACGGCATCTATGACTGCACAAATCATCACACCGATGCTTTCCGGTTTCTTTATGGATATGGATGGTGTGGGTATGACAGTTTTGTTCCCCTACGCTGCGATCTTTGCAGGTCTGGCTTTTGTTACTATGATTTTTGTTAAGCATGGTGATGCAAAACCGGAAAGTAAAAAAGGCTTGGAAGCGCTGGACATTGACGATTAATTGAGGAGTGTCATATGATAGCGGTTATTATAGGCGCTGTTGTGCTTTGTGCTGTATATGTCTTAAGTACAATGTGTCGCAGCAGCCATCCGGGAATGGAGAAACTCCAAAACTGGATATATGCCCACCGTGGTTATCACGGAGAGGGTGCACCGGAAAACAGCATGGAAGCCTTTCGTCGTGCCAGAAGTGAAGGCTTTGGTATCGAACTGGATGTGCATTTAATGGCGGATGGCAATTTGGCGGTTATTCACGATGCAAGCTTGCTCCGCACTACCGGACAAGAGGGATTTGTTGAGGATCTGACCGCATTTGACCTGGGTAAGTACTCTCTCGAGGGCACGGACCAGACAATCCCATTGTTTGCCGATGTTTTGGATTTGATCAAGGGCAGAGTTCCGCTGATTGTGGAGCTGAAATCGGAACGGGACAATTTTGCGCAGTTAACGCAAAAAGTTTGTGAAATTCTGGACGGTTACAGCGGTGTTTACTGCATGGAATCCTTTGATCCCAGATGCATTCGCTGGTTGCGTAAGCATCGCCCGGATGTGATTCGCGGACAGTTATCTTATAACTATCCCCGGATTAAGGAAAAGTTTGGGCTTAAAATGCTAAAATTCCTTGTAAAGAATCAAATGCTGAATTTCCTTTTGTATCCTGATTTTATTGCCTACCAATTTGAAGACAGAAAGCGTTTTGGCAATCTCCTTGCCAGAAAAGTATGGGGTGTTCAGGGTGTTGGCTGGACGATACGCAATCAAAAGGACTTGAAGCAATCTATTGCCGAAAACTGGCTTCCCATTTTTGAAGGATTTATTCCGGACTAAGATTTGTGCACCACCTCTTGGTGGTGCACGATTTTTATGCAAAATACGCGTCGATCTTTTCTTTCGTATCGGGATTTATCTTACCCAGTGGTAATCTGCATCCACCACAATCAAAACCGGCATAGTTCATTGCGTATTTGATTGGAATGGGGTTGACATCGGAAAACAGCAGATTGATCAGGGGCATAAGCCGTGCCTGCAGATCGGCAGCAGTATCAAAATCGCCTGCCAATGCGGCTTCCGCCATTGCTACGGTTTCCACCGGACAGATGTTAGACAGAACGGAAATAACACCTTTTCCGCCGAGGGATATGACCGGAACGATTTGATCGTCATTGCCTGCCCAAATGGCAAGGTTGTCACCACAAATTGCACGGATTTTTGTGATTTTGGTTATATCCGTGCTTGCTTCCTTAACGCCTGCAATATTCGGCAAAACTGACAACCGTTTATAGACACTGATCGGGATATCAACACCGGTACGAGAAGGGACATTGTAGACGATTACCGGAATATTTACGCTGTGGGCTATGGCCATATAGTGTTGGAAAAGACCGTCCGGATTAGATTTGTTGTAATAGGGAGAAACGACCAGAAGGGCGTCTGCGCCGGCTTGTTCGGCTTCTTGGCTTAGTTCAACAGCGTGGGATGTACAGTTAGAGCCGGTACCGGCGATCATCAAGCAATCGTCACCAAGGCAGTCCTTTGATCGCTTAAACAGCTCAATCTTTTCCATATCGGTCAGAGTGGGGGACTCCCCGGTAGTTCCGGCAAGAACGACTGCATTTACTTTTGCGTTTAGCTGTACCCGTAGCAATTGCTGCACCAGCGGAAAGTTGATCTTATTATCTAAAAAAGGTGTAACAAGTGCCGTACAGACACCGGTGAAAACTTGTTTTTTCATAATCTGATACCTCCAGCCCAATCTATGCATTCCTGGGGGTAAATGCGTGTTGCAAAAATGGTCAAAATGGTCTATACTATGATAAATAGTTTGGATTTGAAGATTGAGAAAGGGGGCAAATGAATGAAAACCAGTGATTTTTGGTATGATTTGCCTGAAGAACTGATTGCCCAGACACCGCTTCGCAAGAGAGATGCCTCGCGGTTACTGACATTGAATAAAACGACCGGACAGATTGCCCACAAAAGCTTTTTTGATGTGGTGGATTATCTGCAACCGGGAGATTGCCTTGTTATGAACGATTCCCGCGTGTTGCCGGCACGGCTTCTGGGTCACCGCCCCACGGGCGGCGCAGCAGAGCTGCTGCTTTTAAAGGATTTGGGGAATAACGAGTGGGAATGTCTTGCAAAACCCGGCAGAAAGCTCCTGGAGGGCCAAGAGGTTATTTTTGGCAATGGTGAACTGTCTGCAACCGTTATTTCTGTCCTTGAAGATGGTAACCGTATCGTTCGGTTTCAATATGAAGGCATATTTCTTGAGGTATTGGAACGCTTGGGCAAAATGCCGTTGCCGCCTTATATTAAAGCAGAATTGCAGGACCAGGAACGATATCAAACGGTGTACTCCCGGGAACTGGGTTCTGCTGCTGCACCTACGGCAGGTCTGCATTTTACCAATGAACTGTTGGATAAAATTCGTGCCAAAGGTGTAAATACTGCCTTTGTAACACTCCATGTAGGCCTGGGTACATTCCGTCCTGTAAAGGCGGAAGAAATTACACAGCACCATATGCATTCGGAACTGTGTATGATATCCGCACAGACTGCCGCTTTGCTCAACGAAACAAAACGGTCCGGTGGCCGCATTATTTGTGTTGGTACCACATCCTGCCGCACTTTGGAATCCTTGGTCAATGAGGATGGTACATTTGCAGAAAAGAGCAGTTGGACAGATATCTTCATTTATCCCGGGTATAAGTTTAAGGCGATGGATGGTTTGATTACGAATTTTCATCTGCCGGAGAGCACGCTGGTTATGTTGGTATCGGCATTTGCCGGCCGGGAGAATGTCTTGAATGCTTATGAAAATGCTGTAAAGGAACGCTATCGCTTTTTCTCCTTTGGAGACGCTATGTTGATTTATTGAGGTAATTGGAATGTTTAAACTCTTAAAAACAGAAGGCACTGCACGACGGGGTGAGTTTACATGCGCCCATGGCACCGTGCAGACCCCTGTGTTTATGAATGTTGGTACGCAGGGCGCGATCAAGGGCGCTTTAAGCGCGAAGGACTTGCAAGATATCGGCTGCCAGGTAGAATTGAGTAACACCTATCATTTACACCTGCGTCCCGGTGACCAGCTGGTGAAACAGTGCGGCGGTCTGCATAAATTTATGACGTGGGACAAGCCGATTTTGACCGATTCCGGTGGCTTTCAGGTTTTCTCCCTGTCTTCCTTACGAAGGATTAAGGAAGAGGGCGTAACATTTGCTTCTCATATTGACGGCCATAAAATCTTTATGGGCCCGGAAGAGAGTATGCAAATCCAATCTAACCTGGGCTCGGATATCTGTATGGCTTTTGATGAATGCATTGAAAATCCTGCGCCCCGTGACTATGTGAAACAGAGCGTTGATCGCACTTATCGGTGGCTGGAGCGCTGCAAAGCTGAAAATGCCCGGCTCAATGCACTGCCGGATACGGTCAACCCCCAACAAATGCTTTGGGGCATCAATCAGGGCGGTACTTATGCGGATATTCGCGTGGACCATATGAAGCGTATTGCCGATCTGGATCTTCCCGGATACGCAATTGGCGGTCTTGCGGTTGGTGAAACAGCGGAGGAGATGTACGATATCATCGAGGCAGTTGAACCCTATATGCCCAAGGACAAAACAAGATACCTGATGGGCGTCGGCACACCGACCAATATCATTGAGGCGGTAGCCAGAGGTGTGGATTTCTTCGACTGTGTGATGCCTGCCCGAAATGCCCGACATGCCAGATTGTTTACCTGGGAAGGTGCAATCAATCTGAAAAATGCAAAATATCAGGACGATATGCAGCCAATCGATCCCCAGTGCGATTGTCCGGTTTGCCGCCGTTATTCCAGAGCGTACATCCGTCATTTGTTTGTGGCTGAAGAAATGCTGGCGATGCGACTGAGTGTTATGCATAACTTGTATTTCTACAACAAACTGATGGAAAAGATCCGTGATGCGCTGGATGCGGGAACCTTCCAACAATTCAGAAATGAATATTCTGAAAAGCTTGCCAGAAGAATCTAAAATGCCCTTGCAATTTAACCAATCAATGGTATAATAGTTAAGAAATTACAAACAAAGGAGTTTACAATA
>JAGBVD010000171.1 GCA_017630495.1 Oscillospiraceae bacterium | reverse complement strand
CAGTGAACCTACCGGGTCATTAAGAGAAAAATGGTATTTCTTTGCCAGGGCTTCAAAGTACATACGGAAAATGGAATCCGTGCGTGCACTACTCCAGCCATTGACTTGAATTGCGCCTTCAAAAATAGATTTGGTTTTATCGGGAATAACCAGATCCGCATCCGCCACCAGCTGGAAGCCCAAACCGGTACAGTGGGGACAGGCACCGGCAGGATTGTTAAAAGAAAACATTCTCGGTTCCAGTTCCGTCAAACTGATGCCGCAATCGTCACAGGCGTAATTCTGGGAGAAATTGATCTCCTCTCCACTGTCCGGCAGACTGATCACCACAATACCTCCGGAATGTTGACAAGCCGTTTCCACAGAGTCGGTTAAACGACGGTGCTGACCCTCCCGGATCACAAGGCGGTCCACTACCAGTTCAATATTGTGTTTCTTATTCTTCTCGCAGGAAATTTCCTCGTTCAGGTCATACAAAATGCCATCCACACGCACCCGGGCAAAACCGGACTTTCGGGCATCTTCAAAGACCTTGATATGCTCACCTTTTTTACCGCGAATAATTGGGGAAAGCACCACAAACCGAGTTCCCTCACCCAGCGCTTCGATTCGGTCTACAATTTGGTCGATGGTCTGACGACGAATTTCCTTGCCGCATTTCGGGCAATGGGGAATTCCCACTCTTGCCCACAAAAGACGCAGATAGTCATAAATTTCCGTTACAGTTCCAACTGTAGAACGGGGATTTTTGGAGGTTGTCTTCTGGTCAATAGAAATGGCCGGAGAAAGGCCATCAATGGCATCTACATTCGGCTTTTCCATCTGCCCTAAAAACTGGCGGGCATAAGAGCTGAGGCTTTCCACATATCTGCGTTGGCCTTCTGCAAAAATCGTGTCAAAAGCCAGGCTGGACTTACCGGAGCCGGAAAGGCCGGTAAAGACTACCAACTTATCTCTGGGAATTGTTAAATTGACATTTTTCAGGTTGTTTTCTCTTGCACCCTGAACACGAATTTTATCCTGCATAACTGACTCCCAATCCGTTAAAAGTGATTCATAATATTTTACCACAAATCTACAGCCTATACAAGTATCACTTTTCGAAAAATCTTTCTCTGCCACGAAAAAACGCAGCCAGTGGATAAAAACTGTATTTTCTCGTCGCTTTGCTATAAGTCAGTGGAAAATTTACTTGGTTTTTCGTCGTAATTTTGTTGTCTTCGGTGTTGCTTTTTACCAGCAGGTAGTGCTATAATAAAATCAGTATATCCCATAGTGCGGCTATAGGGATAAATAGATGAATAAAGCGAGGTAATTTTGATGATTGCGTATGGTGAGAACATTAAGGTTTTCTGCGGCAACTCCAATCCCGAATTTGCACAGACCGTCTGTAAAGAACTGGGTCTGACACTGGGTGACAGCACCGTCCAGACCTTCTCCGACGGTGAGGCATCCGTTTCCCTGCATGAGACCGTTCGTGGTGCTGATGTCTTCCTGATTCAGTCCACCTGCAAGCCGGTCAACGACCACTTGATGGAACTGCTGGTTATGATCGATGCATGCCGCCGTGCATCCGCCGGTCGTATCACTGCCGTGATTCCCTACTTTGGTTACGCTCGTCAGGACCGCAAGGCCAAGAGCCGCGATCCCATTTCTGCTAAATTGGTTGCCAATATGATCACCGCCTCCGGCGCAGACCGTGTGCTGACTATGGATCTGCATGCCGCTCAGATTCAGGGCTTCTTTGATATTCCCGTGGATCATCTGCTGGGCAATCCCACCTTTGTCAAATACTACCTCGATAAATTCCCCGAAGATAAGTTTAATCACGACGAATTCGTTGTTGTCTCTCCTGATGTTGGCTCTGTGGCCCGCGCTCGTGCCTTTGCCGCAAAGGTCCATATGGGTCTGGCCATTGTAGACAAGCGCCGCCAGAAGGCAAATGTCTGCGAAGTTATGAATGTTATCGGTGATGTCAAGGGTAAGACCTGCATTCTGTTTGATGACATGGTCGACACCGCCGGTTCTCTGTGCAATGCTGCCAACGCTCTGGTTGAGGTCGGCGGCGCAAAGGAAGTCTATGCCTGCGCAACCCACGGTGTTCTTTCCGGTCCTGCCTTTGAGCGCATCGAAGCAAGTGCCATTAAGGAACTGGTCGTACACAACACCATTCCCCTGCCCGAGAACTGCCCCAGCAAAAAGGTCAAGCAGCTGGATGTTGCTCCTATCTTTGCTCGCGCCATTTCCCACGTCCACGGTGGTACCTCCATTGCGGACCTGTTCTAAACTATGTTTGGACGAAAAAGCGAAAGCTGGCTGATCGTCGGTCTGGGAAATCCAGGCACTCAATATACCAACACCCGGCACAATTGCGGTTTTCGCGCAATGGATATTTTGGCGCAAAAACTCGGCTGCAAAGTAGACAAGCTTAAATTTCAGGGTCTGTACGGTAAAACGGTAAAAGATGGAAAGAATATCTATTTACTCAAACCGCAAACCTATATGAATTTATCCGGTCGTTCTGTTTTACAGCTTTCTGCCTACTTTTCCATCCCACCTCAGAGGATCATCGTCATCTTTGACGATATTTCTCTGGCAGTCGGAAGATTGCGCATTCGCGGGGATGGCTCTGCCGGTGGTCACAACGGTATAAAGTCCATCATCAGCGAACTTGGCTGTCAGGACTTTCCGCGGGTCAAGATCGGTGTTGGCGCCAATGATAACCCGGAACAGGACTTGGCCGATTGGGTGCTTTCCTCTTTCTCTGCTCAGGAAGAAAAGGCACTGGCCGTCGCGCTGGACAAGGCCGCAGATGCCGCCCTGTGCATTATGGAAAAGGGTGTTCCGGAAGCTGCAAACCGTTTTAACGGAAATTGTTAAATATTGTTACATTTTCACGGAAAGGGGAAAACTCCCCTTTCCGCATTTGTACGTGGATGAAAAATCTTTGTGAGGTATGCTATGGAAATGCTATTGTCTTTTCTGAAAACCACCCCGGAATATAACGACCTTCTGTCGGGTATATCCAAGGGAGATTGCTGTGCCATCACGGGCATCGGTCAGATCAATCGCAGCCATCTGATTGCCGCGCTGCACAAGGACCTTAACGTTCCTCTTATTCTGATCTGCCAGGATGACACCGCTACAAAGCGTCTGCAAGAGGAACTGCAGGCTTTTCTGAAAGGACAAGTATCAGTTCTGCCCACACGGGATCTGACGCTTTACGACACAGCTGCAGTCTCCAGAGAATGGGAGCAAAAGAGATTGCGTCAACTGTACGATCTCGCGCAAAACAAAACACAAATTCAAATTATGTCCTGGGATGCATTGAGCCAAAGGACAATGCCCAAGGCAGTTCTAACTCATGCTTCTTTTTCCCTCGAAGTAGGAAAAGAATATCCCATTGAAGAATTAACCCAGCGCCTGGTCTCCATTGGATATAGTCGCAGTCCTATGGTGGAAGGTCGCGGTCAATTTTCTCTTCGCGGAGGCATTTTGGATGTATTCTCCCCTGCCGCAGATTTTCCCGTTCGTGCTGAATTCTTCGGGGATGAGCTGGACACTATGGGTTTCTTTGACCCGGACACACAGCGCAGAACCGAAAACACCGACACCATTACAATCCTCCCTGTTGGCGAAACGCAGCCGATGCTGCACAGCGAAGGCCTTGCTGGCTTATGCGCAGATCTGAAGGATATGCTTGCGCGCCAAAAACGCAGAAAAAATCCTAATGAAGCACTGATCGCCACCATGGAGCGAGATCTGGAAAAATACGAAAACGCCCTGCAAAATGCGGCATCAGACCGCTATATGGCTCTGATATATCCGGATTTCACAACAGCAATGGACTATATTCCGAAAGATGCTGTAATTATTCTTTGCGACCAAAGCAGCATCCATCGGGCAGCCCGTTCCCGAACGGAAGAAATGGGTATGATGCTGGATAGTCTCCTGCAGGGCGGATTGGTTGCCGGCGAACTTTGTGACTATGTTTGTCAGTGGGAAGATTTTACGCCACAGCTTTCCGGACGAACTGTTATTTATATGGACGCATTTTCCGGCGCAGCCTATCCTGAGGACTGCCCACCCAAGCTGCTCCTGCCCTTTTACGCTAAGCAGTCTCCCGGCTACGGTGGCAGCTTTGATACCGCCGCAGAAGATCTGTCCCATTATCAAAACATGGGGTATGCCTCCTTAGTCCTTTGCGGCTCTCGTCGCCGCGCGGAACTGATGCAGGATATGCTAAAAGAAAAAGGCCTGCGTGCAAGTCTCTGTATTCCTCTGACAATGATGCCACAGCCCGGTCAAATATTCCTTACTGACGATACCCTTCCCTTCGGTATGGAATATCCCAGCGCAAAACTTGCGGTACTGACAGAAGGCCAGTTAATTGCTCAGGGTGAACGCAAAAAAAGAAAAAGAAAATCCGCAACCAACCGGCAAAAAATCAATGCCTTTACCGATTTGGCCCCCGGTGATCTGGTGGTGCACGAAAACTATGGTATTGGCCGTTTTGTC
Organism: Oscillospiraceae bacterium; assembly: GCA_017630495.1. GTDB lineage: Bacteria > Bacillota > Clostridia > Oscillospirales > Oscillospiraceae > Faecousia. Next base: position 1,109 of record JAGBVD010000171.1, on the reverse strand, counting down.
GCAATGGAACAAATACACATTGACGGTGTTATTAAGGACTATATTAAAATCGCTTATCACGGAAGCGATACACTGTATGTGCCTGCAACCCAGTTGGATATGGTCAGCAAATACATCGGTGGCGGTAGCGAAGAAGGCAATGTGCGTCTGAATAAAATCGGCACGGACGCCTGGCAAAAAACCAAAACAAAGGCAAGAAAAGCCGCCAAGGATATGGCCGGTGAATTGATCCAGCTGTATGCCGCCAGAAAGCGGCAAAGCGGATTTGCCTTTGCTGCTGACTCTCCTTGGCAGCTGGAATTTGAAGACAACTTCCCTTATCCGGAAACCGACGATCAATTGCGTTGCATCAGCGAAATCAAATCCGATATGGAATCTCCCATTCCAATGGACCGTCTTCTTTGCGGCGATGTAGGATTTGGAAAAACCGAGGTGGCAATGCGCGCCATTATGAAAGCTGTTATGGACGGCAAACAGGCCGCCATTTTGGTGCCTACCACTATTCTGGCCCAACAGCATTATCAAACCGCTATCACCCGTTTCCGGGGTTTTCCTGTCAATATTGATATGCTCAGCCGTTTCCGCACTCCCACTCAGCAGAAAAAGACATTGGAAAAGCTGAAAAACGGTCTTGTGGATATCGTTATCGGCACTCATAAATTACTCCAGAAGAACATTCAATTTAAGGACCTTGGGTTGCTGATAGTGGACGAAGAACAGCGCTTTGGTGTTAGCCACAAGGAGCGTTTAAAGGAGCTTTCAAAGGGCGTGGACGTACTCACACTTTCCGCGACACCTATCCCCCGGACACTGAATATGGCCCTGTCCGGCATTCGGGATATGTCCACCATTGAAGAGCCCCCGGCCGACCGTTATCCGGTACAAACCTTTGTGATGGAGCATAACAATGCCATCATAGACGATGCCATTCGCAAGGAGATCGAGCGTGGTGGACAGGTTTACTATTTGCATAACCGTGTAGACACCATTGATCAATGTGCATCTTCTCTGAAGCGCCGTTTCCCTAACCTCAATATCGGTGTAGCACACGGTAAAATGGGTGAAGACGGTCTTGCTGATGTTTTGCACGCAATGGCAGATGGAGTTAT
>JAGBVD010000170.1 GCA_017630495.1 Oscillospiraceae bacterium | reverse complement strand
GGCGTAGGTCATCAAGGTCTGGGGTACGAATTCGTCTACCTCGTCGGTAAACAGCAGTACATCGTAACCCTTTTGGGTTAGGGTCTGTACCTGGGGCAGCTTGCGGATATGCTCTTTGTTTTCACCGGGCACATAGTAGATTTTTTCCTGGCCTTCGGCCATTGCATCCACATATTCCCGGAGGGTGATTTGCTTGTCCTGCTTTTGACTCCAGAACAACAGCAGGTCCTGGGTGGCTTCCTTGTTAGCGCCGTACTGGGCAACCGTGCCGTACTTTAACTGCCGGGAGAAGGCGGCATAGAACTGCTCGTACTTTTCCCGGTCACTATTTAACATAGCGGTCAGTTCGGCTTTGATCTTCTTTTCGATATTCCGGGCAATGATGCTTAATTGCCGGTTATGCTGCAGCATTTCCCGGCTGATGTTCAGGGACAAGTCCTGGCTGTCCACCACACCCCGGACGAAGCGGAAATGCTCCGGAAGCAAATCTTCACAGTTTTCCATAATCATCACACCGGAGGAGTACAGCTGCAGACCGGGTTTGAAATCCTTGGTGTAGAAATCGTAGGGCGCTTTGCCGGGGATATACAGAAGAGTCTTATAGGAAACCGTGCCTTCTGCGCTGGTGTGGATGGTGCGCAGGGGCTTATTGAAATCAAAGAACTTTTCCCGGTAGAAGCTTTCGTATTCTTCGTCGGTTACATCCTTTTTGCTCCGCTGCCAGATGGGGATCATAGAGTTGAGGGTCTCCATTTCCCGATACTGCTCGTATTCCGGCTTGTCTTCGGGACAGTCGGCCTTTTTCCGGGACTTGATGACCTCCATACGGATGGGGTAGCGGATGTAGTCAGAGTAGCGCTTGACAAGGCTGCGAATTTCGTATTCCTCCAGGAAACGGGAGAACTTGTCCTCCTCGGTGTCCTTCTTTAGGGTCATAATGATGTCCGTGCCGGGGCAGTCTCTTTCGGCTTCGGTGATGGTATAGCCGTCAGCACCGGTGGAGACCCACTTGTAAGCGGTGTCCTGGCCGTACTTTTTGGAAATGACGGTAACGGATTCGGCCACCATAAAGGCCGCGTAAAAGCCAACACCGAACTGGCCGATAATGTCGATGTCCTCCTGCTTCTCCATTGTCTGCTTGAAGCCCAGAGAGCCGGACTTGGCGATGGTACCCAGGTTTTCTTCCATTTCCTCCTGGGTCATACCGATGCCGTTGTCAGAAACGGTCAGCACACCGGTTTCCTTGTCTGCCTCAATGGTGATGGCAAAATCCTCCCGATTGATGGAAGATTTGTGATCGGTCAGGGAAGTGTAGGCCAGCTTGTCAATGGCATCGCTGGCGTTGGAAATGATCTCCCGGAGGAAGATCTCCTGGTGGGTGTAGATGGAATTGATCATCAGATCCAGCAACCGTTTGGACTCGGCCTTAAACTGTTTTTTACGCATAAATATCGTCTCCTTTTAGCACTCGCGGTGTTTGAGTGCTAATATTATAACACGCTGACAGAAAAATGCAACCCCCAGGAAAAAAGTTCTTTCTTTATTTACAATTATGTGATAGTATTAAACTGTATTATTATGTGCCTGCGAGGAAATGAGAATGATAACAGTTAGTAATTTAGGAATGCAATTTGGCGGCCAGTGGCTGTTCCAGCACGTGGATCTGCAGTTTTTGCCCGGCAACTGCTACGGTATTATCGGCGCAAACGGCGCAGGTAAGTCTACCTTTTTGCGGATGCTTACCGGCGAACTGGAATCCACCACCGGTGAAATTCATGTGGACCCGGAAAAGCGTGTTTCTGTTTTGAAGCAGAATCAGAACGCCTACGACGAATTCACCGTTATGGACACGGTGATTATGGGCAACCAGCGCCTTTATGATATTATGAAGGAGAAGGATGCCATTTACGAAAAGCCGGACTTTTCCGATGAGGACGGCATCCGCGCTTCTGAACTGGAGATGGAGTTTGCGGAGATGGACGGCTGGGAAGCCGAGTCTGACGCATCCCGTCTGCTGCAGGGTCTGGGTATCGGCACAGAGCTGCACTATGACATTATGGCTACCGTTGACCCCCGGTTGAAGGTGAAGGTGCTTTTGGCCCAGGCGCTGTTTGGTAATCCTGATATTGTTATGCTGGACGAGCCTACCAACAACCTGGACATTGAGGCTATCAACTGGTTGGAGGATTTCCTTTTGGATTTCCCCGGCATGGTCATCGCTGTGTCCCACGACCGGCACTTCCTCAACACCGTCTGTACCCACACCGTGGACATTGACTACGGCAAGATCAAGATGTATGTAGGCAACTACGACTTCTGGTATGAGTCTTCCCAGATGGTGCAGGCAATGATCCGCAACAAGAACAAGAAGAATCAGGAGAAGATCGAAGAACTGCAGCTGTTTATTCAGCGCTTCTCTGCCAACAAGTCCAAGGCCAAGCAGGCAACTGCCCGTCGTAAATTGTTGGACAAGCTGACCGTGGAAGAAATGCCTTGTTCCACTCGCCGCTATCCCTTTGTGGGCTTTATGCCGGAGCGGGAACTGGGCAAGGACATTCTCACCGTCAACGATGTGTCCGTTACCGTAGACGGTGTGAAGCTGCTGGACAAGGTCTATTTCTCTGTGGGCAGAAACGACAAGATCGCCTTTGTGGGTGAAAACGAGCTGGCCCAGACCGCGCTGTTCCAGATTTTGATGGGCGAGTTGGAGCCGGACGAAGGCTCGGTCAAATGGGGCATCTCCACCATTCGCAGCTATCTGCCCAAGGACAATTCCGAGTACTTTGAAGGAAACTCTATGGAACTGGTGGATTGGCTGCGGCAGTATTCTGTGAAGAAGGACGATGTGTATCTGCGCGGCTTTTTGGGCAGAATGCTTTTCTCCAATGAAGATGTATTTAAGCAGGTCAATGTCCTTTCCGGTGGCGAGAAGGTCCGTTGTATGCTCAGTAAAATGATGCTCTCCGGCGCCAATGTGGTGCTGCTGGACCAGCCCACCAACCACCTGGATATGGAGTCTATTCAGGCGGTGAATAAGGGCCTGGAGGCTTTCAACGGCGTTGTGCTGCTGGCCTCCCACGACCACGAAATGCTGACCTCCACCTGTAACCGTGTCATTGCTTTCCAGCCGGACGGCACCATCATCGACCGCTACGGCACTTACGACGATTACCTGGAATGGATGAAGAATAATCAACAGTAAACCTCTCCAAAGGAGAATGACAATGAAGAAGATATTAGATATTATTTCTGAAAAAATGGAGCAGGCCTTTGCAGCTGCCGGTTACGATGCCCAGTTTGGCAAAGTGACGGTGTCCAACCGGCCGGACCTGTGCGAATATCAGTGTAACGGCGCGCTGGCTGCCGCCAAGCAGTATAAGTGTGCGCCTATTCAGATTGCCAATGCGGTGGCGGAAAAGCTGAACAAAGAGGACTTTTCCATGTGTGATGCAGTGATGCCCGGCTTTATCAATCTGAAATTAAGCGATGCCTTTTTGCAGCAGTATCTGGAGCAAATGCGCACTGCTGTAGACTTTGGTGTGGAAAAGACCGGTGCAGGCCAGACGGTGGTTGTGGACTACGGCGGACCCAATGTGGCAAAGCCGCTGCACATCGGCCATTTGCGCTCTGCCATTATCGGCGAGTCCATTAAGCGGCTGTTTCAGTTCTTTGGTTACAATGCCATTGGTGACATTCACCTGGGCGACTGGGGTCTGCAGATGGGTCTGATCATCACCGAGCTGCAGGAGCGTCAGCCGGAGCTTTGCTACTTTGACGAAAGCTACGAAGGTCCGTATCCGGAACAGGCACCCTTTACCATCTCCGAACTGGAGGAGATCTACCCGGCAGCGGCTGCCAAAAAGAAGGAAGACGAGGCCTTTGCAGACAAGGCCCACACCGCCACCTTCCAGCTGCAGCAGGGAAGACCCGGCTACCGGGCACTGTGGCAGCACATTATGCGGCTGTCCTTGGCGGATATGCGCAAGATCTACGACAATCTGAATGTGCATTTTGAGGCCTGGCTGGGTGAAAGCGATGCCGACCCCTATATCCCGGCAAT
>JAGBVD010000169.1 GCA_017630495.1 Oscillospiraceae bacterium | reverse complement strand
GCTGTCCGCCGGGAATCAGGGTGGTGGCGGCATTGGCGCTGCCGGCAAAGACGGTTATTATAATGAAAAATAACGCGATTTTTCTGGTAAACTTTTGCAATTACTTTACACCTCCTTGCTCTTTTAATATTCCAAATCAAACAGGTTGTAAACGATGCAAAAGTCGAAAATTCAGGAAGAAACTGACAAAAAAAGACCCCGAATAATCGGGGCCTTTTCTTTTAATTATAAAAGTTGCGCGTGATAAATTCTTCCTGCCACTTAGGGGCCAGCGAAACGAATTTTGCCGAGAAGCCGCACATCCGGACGATGATGTCCTGATGGTTTTCCGGATGCACCTGGGCATCCAGCAGGTCTTCTTTGTTGACGCAGTTAAGCTGCAGCGATTGCAGTTTCATTTTTGCGCAGGCTCTTTCAAAATCTTCCAGATTTTCCAGAGACAGATTGTTAGGCAAAACGATGTTGAGCACGCTGTTACCGGCGCACCGGTCGAAATCGATGACCCCAACACTGCCGATGAGGGCCATAGGACTTTCAATGGGTCGGGAGCGGTTAGGCTCGATGCCGTGGGAGAGCACCTGCCCGGCCTTTCGGCCGTCGGGGGTGGCCAAAGTCACCGCGCCCCAGGTGTAATACTCGTTGTAGTTTAAGTAGCCTACATCGTTGTGATCTCCGTGGGCATTGAGGATGCTGTCCATATGGTCGCAGATATCCGTATGCACCCGGACAGTCAGCGCCTTAGATTCCTCTGATTCGTCACCGTAGAAAGGCGCTTGCTTGGCGGCTTTGCGCAAATCTTCAAAGCCCTCCCAATCCTGCCGCAAAGCTGCAAACAGCTGGGGCAGGGTAGCCAGTTTCTTGTCAAAGCAGACATACTTCATAGAAAGCAGGCAGTTGATCAGATCTGCAAAGAAGGCAAAGTAGGTAGCGCCGGGGTTATACTTGGATGTGCCGGCGGTGTAGTCCCCGTGGCCTTCGATACAGCCGGTGGTGCAGGCGGAATACACCGGACTGGGGTAGATGTCCGGCCAAATCTTCCGGCCGATGTCGGTAAAGCGGTACTTGGCGGAAATCACCTGCCGCAGGTCATCAATGACCATTTCATAAAGCTGTTCAAAGGATTCGGCGCTTTCCAGATCGGAGAAGGTAAAATTGCACTGCTTTTCCAAATCCTTAAGCTTATGAATGACCACTTCCAGGGGACGAATCAGGCTGAACATTTCGCCGAAGGGCTTTTTCTCGCAGCCTTCCACGATCACATCCCAGCAGCCGGCGGACACATAGCTTCTGGCGTCTGCCAGCTCCTTGCCGGAGCGCACCAGCGCCGGAATCAAACTGTCGTCATTGACCAGCATAATGTTGCTTCTGCCGGAGAGGAAATACCGGTTGATCACATCCAGATATTCCTTGCAGCTGTTTGCGCTGAACCGGCACAGCAGCTTGGGATAGATGCAGCCAAGCTCGCTGTGGGCGGTGATAAACATATGGGTGATGTCGTTGTACACCTCGTTGCCTTCTTCGTCACAGCCGCCCAGATTCAGAGAGATCTCAAACTCGTGGGAGATGTTGTCGGCGAACACATTGTTTTTGTCGTGGTGGCAATCCCAAATCAGCAGGAAACGGGCAATCAGGTCCTTGGCCTCCTCCTTGGTCAGTCGGCCTGCCTGCAGGTCTGCATCGTAAAAAGGCTTCAAATACTTATCCGGACGGCCAAAGGCGTTCTGACCCAGGCCCTCCAAAGAGCCGCTGACATCCCGTAAAAAGGCAAGGCTGTTCAGCGCTTCATAGAAGGTCTTGGGCGCCTGCCAGGGTACGCGGCGGCCGGTTTCGGCAATCCGCTGCAAAAATGCCTTATCCTGCTGGGAAAGGGTCTCATCCTTTAACATTTCGTCGGCTTTTTCCGCGAATCGCTCTGCCACCCGCTTCATAGCCAAAAGGCCTTCCTTGGCGCAGTCAAAGAACTCCCGTTCTCTGCTGCTTTTGCAGGTCTTTTCCTCCTGCAAAATCCGCTCATACACACCCTTCAAGCCATCCTTCAGGGCATTGGCGAAGGGGAAGCAGTAGTGGATCTCGTCAAAGTACGGACCGCACACACTGTAAAACTTGCCCTTTTTGTGGGCGGTAAAGGTGTCAAAGGCTTCCGGGTCATAGTCCCGGAACAGATGCTCATTGTGGTACATCAGCCAGCCGCCGGGGTGCTTGCCGCCGTGATAAGGGCCGCCGTCGCACCAGGAGTTCTTGGTGGCCATTTCGTGATAGAAAGGCATACCCTTAAACAGCTTCGGCTCAAATTTCTCCGCAATGACCTTGTACTGAATGGCCTTCATCCGGTAGGCAGAGGTCTCCCCGGAGGCCTTCACCGCGGCCTCGATATCGTCCAGAATGGGGTTGTGATAGGTGAATTTCGGGTCATAGGGCCGGGAAAAGTAAAAGCTTTGCAGATCTGCAATCAAAGCGCTGTACATACAATTTCTCCCTTCGTTTTTTCTTGATTATATCGCCGGTCGGCAGAAAAGACAATGTAAAATTCTGCAAATTGGTAAAAAACGGAACACAAATTGCGCCAAGTGATTGACAAATACCCACCCAAAGGACTATAATTTCCCCAGAAAATGCAGGAGGTGCGCTATGCTGATTCCCAACATTACCGTTACCCATATCAGCCTTGTAAACAATTACACCGGCACAAAACCAACATTTTCCTCCCAAATTCGCCAAACCCATATGTTTGGCTACCAGGTTTCCGGCCACTATACCCACAAATTTGAAAAAGGGGAACTGGAATTTACCGCCGGATCGGTATTTTTCATCCACGCAAAGGACGCCTACACCGTAAAAACCCGGCAAATCGGAACATCCATCTGTTTTTGCTTTACCTGCGCAGAGGAGTTGGACATCCCCTCCTTTGTGGTGGACTGCACCGGCCAGACCCAGCTGCCGACGCTGTTTGAAAAGGCCCATATCGATTGGCTGCGCCACAGCGCCCAGCACCGGAGTGTCGCCTTTGCCAATCTGTATAACGCCATCGTCCGGTTCAACGGGTTTTACGATAAGAAATACCTGTCCGACCGCACAAGAGAAAGGCTGGACAAGGTGGTCAGCTACATCTATGCCAATTTGGACAAATCCCTGACCTTGCCCCAGCTTTCCCAGATCGCCGGGGTCAGCGACCGGCGGCTGCGGACCATCTTCCAGGAGACCTACCGGATGTCGCCCCAGCAGTACATTATGAAAGCGCGGATGCAAACGGCCTGCGGCTACATCAAAACAGACCTGTATAGCCTGCAGGAGGTGGCGGAGCTGGTAGGCTTTGAGGATATTTACTATTTTAACCGCTGTTTCAAAAAGCAGATCGGGGCATCCCCCCGGCAGTACCAGAAATTACACCGTCAGGAGGTGCGCTCCAATGGCTGAAAAGGCTTACATTATCAACATCCAGCGGCTCAGCGTCCACGACGGCGCCGGCCTGCGGACCACAGTGTTCTTAAAGGGGTGTCCGCTGCACTGCATCTGGTGTCACAACCCGGAATCCCAGGCCTTTGAAAACGAGGTCCTTTTCCGGCAGGACCAATGCACCTTTTGCGCCGCTTGCGTGGCCGCTTGTCCCAAGGGTTGCCACGAAATCCGGGAGGGAAAACACCTTTTCCACCGGGAAAAGTGCGATGCCTGTATGGCTTGCGTGGATGCTTGCCCCACCGGTGCGCTGACCCCGGCCGCCAGGGAATACACCACCGACCAGGTGCTGCAAATTGCCCTCCGGGACAAGCTGTTTTACGGCAAAGAGGGTGGCATCACCATCTCCGGCGGCGAGCCTATGAGCCGCATCGGCTTTACGGCGGAGCTTTGCCAAAAGGCCAAACAAGCAGGCCTCAATGTTAACATCGAAACCAGCGGCTATTGCCCCACCGCCTACTTTGACCGGGTGCTGGAGTTTGTGGATGTGTTCTTATACGATATCAAGGCCGTACCCTCTATGCACAAAGTTCTCACCGGCGGCGAAAACGATTTGATACTACAAAACCTGGCCCACTTG
>JAGBVD010000168.1 GCA_017630495.1 Oscillospiraceae bacterium | reverse complement strand
CCCTAAGCATTAACGAAATGGAGCACTGGGGCCGCCACGGTACCCGGATCGATGTGATTTACGAATATTTTAATGACCCGGAGTTTTACCGGACACAGCCGGTTTTCCAGGGCGCCAAGGAGTTTGTCCGGAAGCTGTCGACTATGACCGAGGTCTTTATCTCCACTGCCATTCCGCCGGAATTTATGGGCATCCGCGCAAAGCGGATCCTGGAAGAATTCCCGGAGATCCCGGCAGATCACATCTATATGGGCTCCCGGAAGGATAAGATCCAGGTGGACATTCTTTTTGACGACGGTATGCACAACATTGTCGGCTCCAGCGCCAAGTATCCTATTTTGATGCGCCGTCCCTGGAATCGGGACGCTACCGGTCTGCTGGCCGTCAATAACTATGACGAGTTTTTGAAGCTGGTGGAGGTCATTGCGGACAGCTACAGCATTCGCAAGGATGCCTCCGCCTGGAAAGAGCCGGGCATTGTTGTTCTGGTAGGACCCTCCGGCAGCGGTAAATCCAAGATTGCCTCCCGGGTGCTGGCCCAAACAGACACGCTGGAAAAGCTTGTCAGCTACACCACCCAGGACCCCACCGCAGTGGAGCAGAACAAATGGTATAACTATGTAGATGTAGATGCATTTCGCAGTATGTGCGACAGCGGTGAAATGTTCCAATCCACTATGTACGCAGGACACGGTTACGGCTCCCGAAAGCAGGATGTGGAAAGCATTTTGCAAAAGGGCAAGCATGTTCTGACCACGATGGATATCTGCGGTGCAATGTCCCTGAAGACCCACTTTAAGAACGTGATCACCATCTATATCAAGCGGGACCGGAAGGCATTGATGGCTTCGATCCTGCGCAAAAACTCCTCCATCGAGGACAAGGTCAACCGCCTGATTGCCATTGAATCGGAACGGCAAAATGCCGAGATCTGCGACTATGTTGTGGAGTTTTCCTCTTATGACGATGCAGCTGAGAAGATCCTGCAAATTTTAAATCCATAGTTGAAGAAACCGCCATTTTGTTATATGATATGCAGTAGAAACAGAAAGGAATTATCGTTTTTGAAAAGATTATGCTATCTGCTGCTTCTTTGTCTGTTGCTGGTCGGCTGCAGCGCAAAGCAGCCATCCACCGCTGTCTGTGACGGCAGCCATATTGACAAGGCCAACGACGGTTTTTGTGACAACTGCAGCAAATTCTTGTTGGTGATGGTGGATTTTTACAATTTAAACGATATCCACGGCAAGCTGGACGATGCAGATACCCACCCCGGTCTGGATGAATTAAGCACTTATCTGGCAGACGTCAAGCAGACCGACGATCACACCGTCCTGCTCAGCTCCGGCGATATGTGGCAAGGCAGTGCCGAGTCTAACCTGACCAAAGGTCTTATTATGACCGACTGGATGAACCAAATGGGTTTTTCCGCAATGGCTATGGGCAATCACGAATATGATTGGGGCGAAGCGCCCATAGAAGAAAATGACAAGCAGGCCCAATTCCCCTTCCTGGCCATTAACATCTATGACCGGGAAACAGATCAGCAGGTAAGCTACTGCGAAAGCTCTGTCATTGTGGATCTGGGT
>JAGBVD010000167.1 GCA_017630495.1 Oscillospiraceae bacterium | reverse complement strand
GGTGGTGGCCATCATCAGCGCAGCGGCAGCAGGCAGCGCATTGGCATCCTTTCCGTCTGTCCGGGCGCCCAGTGCAGCGGCGCGCATCACCTCAAACATATCCAAATTGCCGCACTCCACCGCACCGCCGGTACCCAATGCCACATTCATACCGGCTTTTACTGTCTGTAAAATAGGTGTGGAGGGCAGACCTGCCTTGGCATAGGCAATAGGCGTTGCCACGGCAGAAACCTTCTTCTTCGCCAAAATGGCCCGTTCTTCATCGGTCAGGGCCACACAGCCGGCGGCGGTAGTAGGAACACTAAACAAATCGTGGGTGCTCAGCAGCTCTGCTGGGGTCAGACCGGTCCGGTCCAGGCAGTCCCGGGCCTCGTCCTCGGTTTCGGAAAGGTGCAGCTGCAGGCCCAGCTTTTCTTCTCTGGCCCAAGCTGCCAAGCCTTCCCACAGCTTGTAGTTGCTGATATATTCTCCGTACAGGCCGGCATCGATGCGGATGCGGCCATCGTCGTGACCGTGCCATTTCTGGGCCACCCGGCAGCTTTCCCGGCACTGTTCGTCAGTTTCAAAATCAAAGTCCTCCTGCTGGTCGATAAACCGATAGCAGGAAAGGGCCAAATTGGCCTTAATGCCGCTTTCCGCCACAGCCTGGGCAGTGGCTTCCGGGTAGTAATACAGGTCAGACACCGAGGTAATACCAAAACGCAGGCACTCGGCAATGCCCATCAGGGCCGCTGCCTTGGCACTGCGGCTGTCCATCGCCGCCTCCCGCTGCAGCTGCTGCTCCAAAGCTTCCGCCCGGGAAGCATCGTCCAGCAAAGCGCGCATAACGGTAGTGGCCAGGTGGGTGTGGCAGTTGACAAAACCGGGCATCAGCACCATACCGGTGCCGTCAACGATCGTTGCCGGCTTTTCCTCCGGGGGATTTTTTCCTAGATAAGTTATTTTACCGTCTGTAACGCCCAGGTATGCGCCAAAAAGCACATCCATTTTCTCATTCATAGTTACAACGGTTGCATTGGAAATTAAGGTGTCCAATTTTTGCACCCCTTTTCAAAATTTATAATAAGGCAAACAGCTGTCGCTTTTGCTCTAAAACGCTGTCCAGCTGAGTAATATACTGCTCCGGAAATTTGGGATTGTGAAAGCGCTGCAACGAGCCGTCAGGCAGGTTGACTTTATTCATACCACCGCCGCCCAAAGACAAAATGGTGTGCAGTTCCTCCATCATATAGATATTATACAGGCAGTCCAAATTATCCCGACTCCAGCCAATATTTTCAAAACTGCCGGACATATATTTCTGCCGGTACAGATAGTAAGGCTTGTAGCCGTCGAAATCCAGCATTTCGTTGGCATAGGCCACCATCCGGGAAACCTCGCTGCCGGAAGGCAGTTTTTCCTGCTTTTCAAATAAGTCTGCGCCCTTTTTCAGGGCCAAGGTATGTACGGTGATATTGGCCGGCTGCAAAGACCTTACCGTGTCCAGACTGCGGCAGAAGCCTTCGTAGGTGTCCTGGGGCAGACCAGCAATCAGGTCCATATTGATGGCATCAAAGCCGGCATTTTTTGCTTGCTCGTAGCTGCGCAGCACATCCTGGGCGGTGTGGGGTCTGCCGCAGGCCCGCAGCACCGAATCTTCCATACTTTGGGGATTGATGCTCATCCGGTTTGCACCGTGGTCTTTGATGATCTGCAGTTTTTCTGCATCCAAGGTATCCGGTCTGCCGCCCTCCACTGTAAACTCCAAACACTCGGACAAATCGAAATGCTGATAGATGTTATCCAGCAGTTTTCCCATTTGGGATGCGGAGAGTGTAGTTGGTGTGCCGCCGCCCATATAGACGGTGCGCACTCGTTTTCCGGACTGCTTCAAAAGCTGTCCGGTGAGCGCCAGTTCTTTGTCCAGCGCCGCCAGATACGGCTCTAAAAGTTCCGTATGCTTGCCCACACTGCGGCTGACAAAGCTGCAGTAAGCGCAGCGGGTGGGACAGAAGGGAATGCCCACATACAGGGAAACATCCTGCTTTTCCATTTTCTCATAAGCCGCCACCGTGGACTGTGAACAGGCAATGGCCAGTTCCCGCCGGGGCTGCGTTACAAAGTAAACCTCTTTTAAAAGCTTATGGGCCGAAGACACCGTGCCGCCTTCCAGCAAATGCTTTGTGGTCAGCTTGGTGGGCCGTACTCCTGCCAAAGCACCCCAGGGAGGTGTTTGGGGCAAGTGGCCGCAGGCCGCCCGGTAATAGCTCTGCTGCAAAATGCGCCGGCGCAGACGCACCGTTTCCTTTTGGGCAGGCAGCCGGGAGATGCCTTTGGTGGTTTTTCCCTCCAATGTAATGTTCGTCACTGCCGTCAGCCAGGTCTTTCCCCGGTGCAAAGCCGAAACCGCCTCCCCGGCGGTTTGGGCAGGAAACAGCGACATCTGCAGCTGCTCCACGGCATAAAGGTCATCGTGACCAATCAGTTTCAGTTCCATAGTTTCCTCATCCCATAAAAGGATTGGTTTTTCGTTCTCTTTCCAGGGTGGTCTGCTCTGCGTGGCCGGGCAGCACCTGGTAATTGCCCTCCAAGGCTGCCAAACGCTTTAGGGATTGAAGCATTTGACTGTAAGAGCCGCCGGGAAAATCCGTTCTGCCGCAAGTGCCGGCAAAAAGGGTATCTCCCGAGAAGATCACATCTTCACACACAAGGCATACGCTGCCGGGAGTATGTCCCGGGGTATGCAGGACCTGCAACTGCAGACCTGCCAGGCAAAGGGTGTCGCCTTCGTCGTAGTAGTCCGGAGGAGAAAGCAGACCGGCGGTCATATGCACCGGCAGTTCCAAATCTGCCCGGTGTAAATACACTTTACAGCCGGTGGCCGTCCGGATTGCGCTGACACCGCCCACATGGTCAAAATGGCCGTGGGTCAGTAAAATTGCCTCGACTGTTTTTCCCCTGGCATTTACCGCTGCCAAAATCGTCGCAGCATCCTCACCGGGATCGATGACCACGCACCGGTCAGATTCTTCCGCCCAGGCGATGTAACAGTTGGTCTGCAAAGAGCCAACCTGTGTTGCAAGTATCTGCATCATTTCATTAACCTCGTCTTGGAGAATCCATCAGCTGGTCCGTGTCCAGAATCAGCGTCACCGGGCCGTCATTGACAGACGCCACCTGCATATCTGCGCCAAAGCGCCCGTGCTGGGGCGGAAAGCCCAATTCCTCGCAGTACTGCAAAAACTTTTCGTACAGCCGGTTGCCCAACTCCGGAGGCGCGGCCTCCGTAAAACTGGGGCGGCGACCCTTGCGGCAGTTGCCGTAAAGGGTGAACTGGCTGACCACCAGCACCTGGCCGTTTACCTCTTCCAGGCCGCAGTTCATCTTTCCCTGATCGTCCTCAAAAACGCGCAGACGCAGAGCCTTTTCCGCCAGATACCGACAGTGCTGCTCCGTATCCTCCGGACCGATGCCCAGCAAAATCAGAAAACCCTGACCGATTTGCCCCACCGTCTGTCCGTCAATGGTGACCGAGGCGGATTTTACTCTTGTTAAAACAGCTCGCATAGTTAGTTCTGTCCTCTCCGTGTGCCCATTACATCCCGGATGTTCAGCAGCCGGTTGCGGATGGATTCCAGTTCTGCCACATTCCTGACCTCGAAGCGCACAGTAAAGACACTGTGGCCGTCGGGCAGGTCCTTGCCGCTGAGCTCCTTGACCCGGGCGCGGATGGAGGTCATGGCCATTGCCACATCCAAAAGCAGTCCATCCCGGGTAATGCAGTCCAGCTCCAGGGTGGTTTCAAAGGGCTGCTCCGCTGCCGTATCCCAGCGCACCTGGACCCAACGGGCCGCTTGCCGGGGATCTTTTCTGCCGTTGGCATTGGGGCAGTCCTTGCGGTGGATAGACACGCCAAAGCCTTTGGTAATAAAGCCGGTTATGGCATCGCCGGGAACGGGGGTACAGCACTTACTGAACTTGATCATACAGGAGTCAATGTCCTCAACAATGACACCGTTGACCGAGTGTCGGCTGCCCTTTGCCGCTTCCGGATTCAGCTTCAAGGGAATGGTATTGGCTTTGTCCGCCTTGGCTGCCCGGTTGATGTCATCCCGAATACGACCCACCGCCTTGGTGGCGGTCAGACCGCCGTAGCCGATGGCGGCATACATATCGTCCCAGTTGTCAAAGGACAGCTTTTTAAGCAGACTTTGCTGCAGTTCTTCGTCCATAGCAGCCGGCAGCGGCAGCAGCAAGCGGCGCATTTCCGCCTCAAAGCTGGTGCGTCCGTGCAGAACGTTCTCCTCCCGGCGTTCCTTCTTAAACCACTGCTTGATCTTGGTTCTGGCCTGGTTGGATTTGCAGATATTGAGCCAGTCACGGCTGGGACCCCGACCGGCTTTGGAGGTGATGACCTCCACGATATCGCCGTTGCTGAGGGTGGTATCAATGTTAACGATTCGGTTGTTGACCTTGGCGCCCACCATTGCGTTACCAACACCGGAGTGAATGGCATAGGCAAAGTCGATGGGGGTAGAGCCGGCAGGCAGAGAAACGATCTTTCCCTTGGGAGTAAAGACGAACACCTCATCGTCGAACATATCGATCTTCAGAGAATTCACATAGTCCTCTGCATCGGTGTTCTGCTGGCTTTCCAGCAACCGGCGGACCCACTCGAAATCCTTCTCGCTTCCAGCACCGTCGCCCTGCTTGTATTTCCAGTGGGCCGCGATACCGTACTCCGCCGTTTCGTGCATCTCCCAGGTGCGGATCTGCACCTCAAAGGGAATGCCCTGGGTGCCGATGACGGTGGTGTGCAGACTCTGGTACATATTGGGCTTGGGGGTGGAGATATAATCCTTAAACCGGCCCGGCACCAGGCTGAACAGATCGTGAATATGACCCAAAACATTATAGCAGTCGGGAATGGTGTCCACCACCACCCGGAAAGCGTAAATGTCATACAATTCATCCAGGGTCTTTTCCTGCTCCTCCATCTTCCGATAAATGGAGTAAACGTGCTTAATGCGGCCGTAAGTTTCGTTATGGATGCCCATATCCAGCAGTCGACCGGTGATCTTCTCCTGGATGGCGCGCATAAAGGCCTTGTCGTGTTCTTCCCGGGCCTTCAGATAGGACATAATATCGTTGTGGGCTTCCGGCTCCAGATACCGCAAAGACAAGTCTTCCAGTTCCCACTTGATCTTTTGCATACCAAGCCGGTGGGCCAGGGGCGCGTAAATATCCATGGTCTCCCGGCACTTGGTGATCTGCTTGGCCTGGGACTGATACTGCATCGTGCGCATATTGTGCAGCCGGTCAGAGATCTTGATCAGCACCACCCGGATGTCCTGGCTCATAGCCATAAACATCTTGCGCAGATTTTCCATCTGCTGTTCCTCGGAGCTGGAGAAATTGGCCCGGGTCAGCTTGGTAACACCCTCCACCAGCTGGGCCACCGTATCGCCAAACTGTTTGGCAATGTCGTCATAGGACGCATCGGTATCTTCAATACAGTCGTGCAGCAGCGCGCCCAGAACCGCATCGGTATCCAGACCCATCTCCGTTACGATCTCCGCCACCGCCAAAGGGTGGATGATATAGGGCGATCCGTCCTTGCGTTTTTGCTCTTTATGCTTATCCTCGGCATACCGGATAGCCTGCTCGATCAGGGTCATATCCCGACCGGGCATATACCTTTCCAGCGCCGCATACAGCGAATCATAATGCTGAGAAAAACTTTCCATACTTAGCTCTCTTTCGCAGTGCAAAGGCACTGCATTGTCTGACTTTGATTTAAGTCTGATTTACCCTCCTGAGGCAACAGACGAATGATAATTTCCTTATGCTGCCGGCAAATTTCCAACAGTGAAACATCGGCAAAAATATCCAAACAGGTCATCAGCTTGCCCAAATTCAGAGGCGTACCGGACCAACGGACGATCTTCCGGCAAAGGCACACCGGATTTTCCTCCAAATATCCCTCGGGGATGCCTGCCAGATACCGCCAGACCATACCCAAGGTCTGTCGATCCGGCAAAAGCTCCTGGGCCTGCTGACGGGTGATATTGCCTTCGCATAATGCCCGATAACCGGCGGTATCTACACTGCATTCGACCTTACAGGAGGGCCGAATATCCTGCACATTTAACTGCACTGTCCGCTCTCCCCTATACTCATTGATCTGGGGCAGGAAGGCCACATCCACCGTATCACCGATGGCTACAGAAGCAGTCTTGGCATTCACGGAAAACCAAATTCCCTGCAGCATCTGTCGTCCGGCACGCAGACGCAGACGCAAATGCCGTCCGTTGGCCACCGTACCGACCCAGTCTACCACCGCATCCTTGATCACCAGCACCGGCTTGGGACAGCCGTTGCCACAAGGCTCCAGTTTGCCCAGAGAATCCACATTGGAAACGGTCAGAAGCTCCGGTCCTACCGTGCAGTCTGCTTCCAGAACTGTCCGGGGAACATCCTGGGTATAATAGGCTTTTGCCAACTGGGAGATCTCCTCCCGGAAGGCGCTGATATTCTGTCTGCGGATGGTAAAGCCTGCCGCCAGTTCGTGGCCACCGTAGCTTTCCAGCAAGGAAGACAGCTTGGACAGTGATGCGAACAGGTTAAAGCCGCCATAACTGCGGGAGCTGGCTTTTCCGTGGTCGCCGTCCAGACAGACCAGGAAGGTGGGACAGCAGTATTCCTCGGCAATGCGGCTGGCAACAATGCCCACCACACCCTGGTGCCAGGTTTCCTCTGCCAAAACGATGGCTTCGGGCAATTCTTCTTTGGGCAGCATTTCCACCGCCTGCTGGTAGATTTCCGATTCCACCGCCTGCCGCTGCTTATTCAGGTCGCACAGAGCCTTGGCAAGCTCCTCAGCCTGGTTCTCGTCTTTGGTCAAGAACAAATCTACGGCCAAATCGATCTGGCCCATACGACCAGCCGCATTGATCCGGGGTGCCAGAGTATACCCCACAGAAGCAGCGGTCAGAGATTCCTTTTCGCAGCCTGCCTGCTTCAGCAGTGCCAGGATACCCGGCCGTGTGGTCTGCCGCAGTGCCTCCAGGCCGCGGCTTACGATCACCCGGTTTTCGCCCCGCATTGGCATCACATCCGCCACAGTGCCCAGACAGACCATATCCGCATACCGGTCCAGAATTTCCTCCTGGCTGCCGCAAATGGCAGAAGCCAGCTTAAAGGCCACACCCACACCGGAAAGGTCCTGGTGAGGATAGGTGCAGTCCGGACGGTGGGGATCGACCACCGCTGCCGCCTCCGGCAGCGTATCCTTGCACTCG
This sequence comes from Oscillospiraceae bacterium, assembly GCA_017630495.1. Lineage (GTDB taxonomy): Bacteria > Bacillota > Clostridia > Oscillospirales > Oscillospiraceae > Faecousia. The sequence goes on along the minus strand of JAGBVD010000167.1, from coordinate 1,870 downwards.
TGATGGTCTGTGATCACCAGGTCAATACCCAGCTTTTTACAAAGAGCGGCTTCTTCCACAGCCGTAATGCCGCAGTCCACCGTAACGATCAGCTTAACGCCTTCTTTATGTAACTGGTCAATGGCAATGGGATTCAGGCCGTAGCCCTCCTCCAGCCGTCCCGGAATATAAGGGACACAATCCGCGCCGCAGCTGCGCAAAAAGTCCGTCAGCATACAGGTAGCGGTGATGCCATCTACATCGTAATCGCCAAAAACAGCGATTTTCTCCCCTTTGTCCAGGGCAAGGGCGATCCGCCCTGCGGCCAGTGCCATATCCCGCAGCATATAGGGATCGGGCAAGGTGGCATCGCAAGCCAGATACTGTTTGGCCTTTTGTACATTGTCAATACCTCTGGAGGCCAGGACCATTGCCACCATCGGTGGAAATCCTCCGGCTACCAACCCATTGACAGCATCCATTTTCGGCTCTTTTACAATCCACGTTCCGTATTTCAAAGCATAACACATCCAATTATATCATTTTCCCTATATTATAACAAAAACCCTTGAAATACACAATAGGAAGTTGAAAAAAACACGCTGTTTCATAGCAAAGAAGAACTATTTGCCAGGCTTTTGGCCGCGGATGCCAAAATGGGCGCCAAAAACATCCCCGGAATTCCCCAAAACCGGTAACCCAGGTATAACGCCAGCAAGGTTGCCAGCGGGTCAAGACCCAGCTGCCGCCCCACCAAACGAGGCTCTAAAACGCTCCGGGTCACCACTGTTGCGCCATAAATGCAGAAGAGTCCTACCGCCTGGAGCGTCTTTCCCCGAAGCACATTCACCAGCGTCCAGGGCAGCAGTACCGTACCGGTGCCCAAAACGGGCATCGCATCCACCAAAGCAACCAGAATTGCCCAGGCCCAGCCGTAGGGAACGCCCAAAATCAAAAAGCCAACCGTAACGATCAGATAGGTGACCGTTAACAGCTTACATTGGGCCTTAAACCAGCCACTCAAAGCCTTGCGCACCCGTTTCACCGCGGGCAGATATTCCTGCTGCCACCGCTGGGGAATCTTGCTTTTGATCTTCTCCTTCAGCTCCGGCAACCGGGCAGAAATAAAAAAGGCCGCCAACACCCCTGTGCCGACGCCAAAAGCGCCGTCGCCTACCCGGGCAACCGCAGTGCTGACCACACCGGGGATCTTGCCGGTAACCTCCTGCAAAAGCACCGATCCGTCGTCAAAAAAGTTCAGCACCGTCCGCTGCAGCATAGGCCGGACACTTTCCGGTGCGTTTTCCGAAACACCCACAAGAAAATCCTGAGTCAGCAGCATTCCCTGGCGCACTGTGCTTTCCATATCCGGCAGATTATGCACAAGCTTTCCCAATTCCCGCACTACCACTGCGCCCAAAAGAGAGAGAATACCCAGCACCGCCGCAAGGGCCGCAGTAACTCCCAAGCCGGCACCCAACCACCGGGGAAAACGCAGCTTGCGGACCGTTAACCCCACCAACGGCTCCGCCAAAAGCGCCAGACCTGCTCCCAGCAAAAAAGGCAACGCCACCGGCAGCGCGTATCGTACAGCCAGCCATAAAACAGCAAAGGCCACCAGTAAAACCAGTGGCTTTTTTAGCGAAGAATTGGCCATAATTTCTCCTTTCCAGGACTTGCATTTTTCAAACAGCCGTGGTACAATGTCCGTAATTGAAAGACATTTGCGTTCACAGGAGGGTTATCCCATGAGCAAAGAGCACCAATATTACATCGTGGAAGCGTCCGCGTTACCGGAAATTTTCTTAAAGGTTGCCGAAACCAATCGGCTTTTGGAAAGTGGTGAGGTTTCCACCATCAACGAGGCAACCCGGATCACCGGCATCAGCCG
>JAGBVD010000009.1 GCA_017630495.1 Oscillospiraceae bacterium | reverse complement strand
CCTCTGAAAAAGAGGGGCGATAATTCTGTTTTGTCCTTGCCGCCATAAGTTGAAAATCTCACAAGTGAGATTTTGGACAGGCCCGCTTGCGGTGCCCGATAAAATCTTCGGGCTTACGCTTTTCCTCGATTTTATCGACCGCGGCGCAATAAACACCTCGCTGCATCCGCCACCGGCGGCGCTCGGTGTTTATTCCCACTCGATGGAAGATTTTTGGCTTTGTAGATATGTGGTGGTTGCTGATATAACAGCCTTCGAAATGTAGTGCTATTATACCGGTTATTTTCTTTTACCCGACTTTTGTTGGTCAAAAATTGGTCACGGTTTCAAGTGTTTGCAATGAATGTGCGCATGAAAAACCGCTTAACTATGAATAGTATAACTGGCAACGGCGGTAATCCGTACATTCATGGTCAGACCTCCTGATTCACGTAGGAAATAAAGCGTAGGAAAGCACTTCTACCTTCCTCTGTGTTCTTGTAGACACCCGCATCCTCCAGAACGGCGGCAAAGACCTTGCCGGTCTCCTGCAGGATGATGTCCATGGCGTTGTCCGCCGCGAAAGTATATTGCTTCTTCAGCTCGTCCACCCAAGGCGCGTGCTTGGACAGCACTTCGTCGGCATGGATATCCGCACCGGCAACGATAGCCTGGGCAAGCTCCGTCAGTTCCTTCTTCAGCCGACTGGGCAGCACAGCCAGACCCATGACTTCAATCAAACCGATGTTCTCTTTCTTAATATGGTGCTTGTCCGCATGGGGATGGAACACACCCAGGGGATGCTCCTCGGTGGTGATATTGCACCGCAGCACCAGATCCAGCTCATAGGCTTCGCCCCGTCTTCTTGCAATGGGGGTAATAGTATTGTGAGGCTCGCCATCGGAGTGAGCAATGACGCCCACCGTTTCATCGGAATATTCTCTCCAGGCACCCAGAATCTTGTCCGCCAGAGCGGCAATGCGCTCGGGGTCTGCGCCGTTTAAGCGAATGACACTCATGGGCCATTTGACGATGCCGGCCTCGATATCCTCGAAGCCCGCGAAGGTGATTTTTCTTTCCGCTGGGGCAGTTTCCATGGCGAAGGTGTAGTGACCTCCCTGGAAATGCTCATGGCTGAGGATCGAGCCGCCCACGATGGGCAGATCCGCATTAGAGCCCACGAAGTAATGGGGGAAGGCCGTCACGAAGCTCAAAAGCTTGCGGAAGGCAGATTTATCAATTTTCATAGGAATGTGCTTGGAATTGAACACAATGCAGTGCTCATTGTAGTACACATAGGGGCTGTACTGCAAGCACCAATCCTCACCGCAAACTTCGATGGGAATGATCCGGTGATTTTCCCGGGCAGGATGGTTCATTCGACCGGCATAACCCTCATTCTCTGCGCAGAGCTGACACTTGGGATAGCTGGACTGGGGCGCATTCTTGGCCGCCGCAATAGCCTTGGGATCCTTTTCCGGCTTGCTTAGGTTGATGGTGATGTCCATCTCTCCGTACTCGGATGCATACTTCCAGCACATATCCTTGGCAATGCGGTAGCGGCGGATGTAGTCGGTGTCGCAGCTGAACTGATAGTACCAGTCAGTGGCCGCCACAGGATCATCGGCATACTTTTCCCAGAAGGTGCTGATCACCTCTCTGGGCATGGGAGTCAGGGCACCCATGATCCGGGTGTCATACAGATCCCGGGCGGTGATATTGTCATCGCACAGGCCCTTTTCACAAGCATAGTCTAGCAGCCCCTTGAGGATATCTTCCAGGTCCTCTGTCTGGGGTTCGTCGGATGGGGTGTAGTCGTCCTTGCCCATCAGATCCAGCACCCGATTGGTCAAGACCATATGATCACAAGGCTCGGCAAGACCGGTATTCATGGCGTAGGACACCAGGGAATCAATATGGGTTTCAATCTTCATAATAGTTCTCAGTCATCTTCTTCGTCAGTTGTGTTGTGGTTTATCGAAAAGATAAATCTCGTTTCTGAATGATAAGGTTGGCCCGCTTTGGTGATCGGTTTTTTCCAGTCCGGATGATTGAGCGCATTGGGATAATACTGTGTTTCCAGACAGACACCGCCGCGGAAGCAGTATTTCACACCGTCCTTTCCTGTTTCTCCTTCGAGAAAGTTGCCAGAGTAAAACTGAATACCGGGGCAGTCGGTAGCAATCGTCATGCATCTACCGGAAGTGGCGTCAGAAAGGATGGCACAAGGATTGGCATGAACCTCAAAATTGTGATCATAACCGTTTTGGAGAATCAGAGGGTCATAGTCTGCGTTGATATCTCTGCCGATAGGTTTCGGTATCCGGAAGTCCATGGGCGTGCAATCGACAGGACGGCATTCTCCGGTAGGAATAGACTCCGCATCGGCAACGGTAAAGAAACGCGCCGGCATAGATAAAAACATATCCATTGCTTTTTCGGGTTTGTTGTGGCCCGCCAGATTGAAGTAGCTGTGATTGGTCATGTTGAAAACAGTATCCTGATCGCAGACAGCATCGTAGGAAATACAAAGCACACCGCCATCTTCCAACGTGTAGGTCACACAAATTCTGGCATTGCCGGGGAAACCCTGATCGCCGTCGGGGCTGTCCAAGGAAAGGGTAATGGATCGCTCACTGACCTGCTCCACATTCCAAAGGCGGTCTTTAAAAAAATCAGGGCCGGAATGCAAATTATTGAGGCCGTCATTTTTGCCCATCTGATATGTCTTTCCGTTCAGACGGAACTGTCCTGCCTTCACACGGTTGCTGTTTCTGCCAATAGCAGCGCCAAAGAAGGTGGTGCTGTTTATGTATTCTTCGGGAGTGTCAAAACCCAGGACTATATCTGCGATATTTCCGTTTGCATCCGGAACATATAGACGGTGCAATGTGGCACCAAAGTTTGTGATATGTGCTTCCAGATCGCCATTTTTCAGTATATATAGATGCGCAGTACGACCATCCGGAAGTTTGGCAAATTTTTTTATCATTGTTGCACCTCTTGTTTTGATGAAGGATTATTCGCAAAATGCTTCCACGCCGCCTTGAGGACGGATGGAAAGTACATGGCAAGCGCCCTTACCCAGTACTGCGTCGATACCGGCTCGGAAGCTCTCCAAGATATCAAAGGGGACAAAGGCCTGGACTGTGCCGGCGAAGCCGCCGCCGTGAACACGGTAGGCACCCTTGCCCTGCAGATAGTGCTCGCACAGTGCAAGGCTAACCGCAACATCCTGGTGTTCTTTGTTACCGGCAGGAATTACATTTTGCAGATACATCCAGGAGGAGTGACCACTTTCTTTAATGAGCTGCAGGAAAGAGTCAAAATCTCCACGCTCTAATGCGGCGACTTGCTTTGGTACACGAGCATTATCCTGATAGAAGTGGATGCAGCGCATAACGGCTCGATCACCGCAGGTTTTGCGAAGTTCTGGGATGGCGGCAAAGAAGTCCTGCTCGTCGATCTGGGTCAGCACTTCTTTGCCGAAGTAAGCGGCCACAGCCTTGATTTCACTGGGAACGGCAGCATACTCGTCGGTAAGATCTGTATGATCTGCACCACTGTCAATGATGCACAGGGCGTGATCGCAGGAGGCAAAATCAAAATTGACGGATCGAATTTCGGGCTTGTCCTTTTTAAAGAAATCAATTGTAACCAGTCCTCCGACAGCGGAAGCCGTCTGATCCATCAGGCCGCAAGGCTTTCCGAAGAATACATTTTCTGCGTACTGACCGATCTTTGCAATCTCCGGCTGACTCACTTTGCCATTAAAGAACAGGTGATTGATTATGGTGCCGATAAGAACTTCGTAGGCAGCAGAAGAAGAAAGTCCCGAACCAGGCAGAACAGAGGATTCAACATAGGCATCAAAGCCTTCTACCTTGCAGCCCAGCTGGGCAAACCGGGCAGCCACACCGCGAATCAGCGCAGGAGTGGAGTTGACCTCCTCCGGCTTGACCTCCAGATCGGTCACATCCACCTGGCACAGAGGATAACCCTGGGATTGGATGCGGATCATATTGGTGCCGTTGATTCGGACAGCCGCGTTGGTTGCCAGATTTACCGCCGCTGCCAGCACGTGACCGCGCTGATGATCGGTATGATTACCGCCGATCTCGGTGCGGCCGGGTGCGGAAAAATAACGATCCGGCTTACATCCAAAGGTGGTCTCAAATGCGGTGTTTAATGCTTGGATTTGTAAGTGAGGTATCATTAACTTAGGCATTGTTTTTCTCCCGAAAATAAGTTTTCATTAGCATAAGGTGAGAACTAGATTATGTTCTTAAAACGATTTCGAAATTCCAGAGAAATGATTAAGGTGATGTGCGTACTGGTATAACAGCATTCAAAATGTAGTGCCATTATACCAGCCTTGTAAAATCAAGGGTTTTTAGCACTTGCAAATTATTCCCACTCGATGGTGCCGATGGGCTTGGGGGTCAAATCGTACAGCACACGGTTGATGCCTTCCACCTCGGCGGTGATGCGGTTTGTGATCTTGTGCAGCACAGCATAGGGGATCTCCTCGATGGTGGCGCTCATAGCGTCGGTGGTGTTCACTGCGCGGATGATGGCCGGCCAGCCTTCATAGCGCATTTCGTTACGGACACCTACACTCTTGACATCGGGAATGGCGATAAAGTACTGCCAGACCTTTTCTGCCAGGCCGCAGTTATCAAACTCTTCCCGGAGGATCGCGTCTGCCTCACGCAGGGCTGCCAGGCGATCTCTGGTGATGGCACCCAGGCAGCGGACACCCAGACCGGGGCCGGGGAAGGGCTGACGGTAAACCATTGCGTGGGGCAGGCCCAAAGCCTCACCGACTACGCGGACCTCGTCCTTAAACAGCAGCTTGACCGGCTCCACCAGCTCCATTGCCATATCTTCCGGCAGACCGCCCACATTGTGGTGGGACTTCACCGGCTTGCCGCTTTCGGCAGCCTTGATGGATTCCAGAATATCCGGGTAGATGGTACCCTGGGCCAGGAAGGAAATGCCGTCCAGCTTGGCGGATTCTTCGTCGAAGACCTTGATGAACTCTGCGCCGATGATCTTGCGCTTTGCTTCCGGGTCAGCAACGCCGGCCAGCAGGTCCAGGAAACGGTCGGTTGCATCCACATAGATCAAATTGGCATCCAGCTCCTTACCAAACACCTCGATGACCTGTTCACTTTCACCCTTACGCATCAAACCGTGGTTGACATGGACACAGACCAGCTGCTTACCGATGGCCTTGATCAGCAGGGCTGCAACCACAGAAGAGTCTACACCGCCACTAAGGGCCAGCAGCACCTTCTTGTCACCTACCTGGGCGCGGATCTGCGCCACCTGCTCGGCGATGAAAGCATCGGCCAGGGCCTTGGTGGTGATACGCTGCATTGTTTCGGGACGCACATTCGAAGACATATGATTTCCTCCGTTGTATTTATAAAATATAGACCTATTATACTGATATTCTCTTGCGCAATCAAGAAAAAATTGCTACAAAATTTGCGGTTTTTTTCCCTGCATTTGTAGGCATTATTCCCCTAACAGGTAATTGGTGTGGCCAACCACCTGATCACCCCGGCAGTACTCCCGGCTGACCCGGTAGCTGATGTCGCAAAGCTGCTCGTAATTGAAGCTGCCGGCAGCGGCGGCCAAAGCTTCGGCAGTGATGGTTTCTGCTCCGGATGTACCCAGCAGCACTACCTCGTCACCTTCGACCACTTCGGGAATGTCCGTTACATCCACCATAAACTGGTCCATACACACTCTGCCCAGAATGGGGGCGCGCTGACCACGGATCAGCACATAGAAGCGGCCGGAAAGGTTGCGACGGTAGCCATCAGCATAACCGACGGGAACGGTAGCCACCAGCATCGGCTTTTCCACGGTAAATGTGCCGCCGTAGCTGATCTGTCTGCCCGGCTCCAGGGGTTTGACATGGGCCACCCAGCTATGCCAGCTCATAGCAGGCTTTAAGGCAATGGTTTTATCCATTCCGGCATCCGGGTACAGTCCGTAAAGAATGATGCCGGTGCGGACCATTTCATAGTGACTGCCGTAGCCGAGAACACCTGCAGAATTGTCCAAATGGCGCAGCTTGATCTCCACGCCCCGGGCCTTCAGCATCCGGTCAAAATCAGCAAACAGCTGTGCCTGCTTTTGGGTCTTGGTCTGGTCCTTTTCATCAGCGGTGGCAAAGTGGCTGAACAAGCCCTCGGCAGTGATGCCGGGAAGCTTGGCAATTTCCGCGCAGATATCTGCAGACTGCTCCGTCACCTGCAGGCCAATACGGCTCATACCGGTGTCCACCGCGATGTGGAAACAGGCAGTCTTTCCCTGCTTTTGGGCCTCGTCAGAAAGCTTTTGGGCCTGCTGGTATGTAAAAATGGTAGGACGAATATCCTCTTTGACCAGAACATCAAAGGCATTGGGGTCCGTTGCGCCCAGGATCAAAATCGGCTTTTGGATGCCTGCCCGGCGCAGCTCCAGGGCTTCCGCCACAGAGGACACCCCAAAGAACGCGCACTCCTTTTCCAGAAGCTGGGCCACCGGGATGGCACCGTGACCGTAGGCATTGGCCTTGATCACCGCCATAACCTCCGCCTTCGCGTGGGCCCGGATCGCCCGGAAATTCTCCAGGATGGCATCCAGATCAATTTTGATATGGCTGTTGGAATACTCCATAGTATTACTCCATAATTGTGCCGTCAGGGTTAAACAGCGGCAGTTTTTCCAGGTAGATCAGATCCTCCCGATTTTGGGCATCGCCCTCGGCCAAAATGGCCATACGGCCGGCAATGATGCCGCCGGCCTTTTCCACCAGCGCTTCCAGCGCCAGCAGGCTTTCACCGGTGGAGATCACATCGTCTACCACCAGGATGCGCTTGCCCTTCATCATTTCTGCATCGGCGGTGTCCAGGTACAGCTTTTGCTCCTTGGCGGTGGTGATGGATTTGACGGACACCTCAAAAACACCGGACATATACAGCTTGGGTGCTTTCCGGGCCAGGAAATACTTGCTTGCGCCTGTCTGCCGGGCCATTTCGTGGGCCAGAGGGATGCCCTTTGCTTCGGCGGTGATGATATAATCATACTCCGGGGCGACCTTCAAAAGCTCCCGGGCGCAAGCCACAGTCAGCTCCTGATCGCCAAAAATCACGAAGCCGGCAATATACAGAGAATCGGTGACCTTGCAGATGGGCAGGTTTCTGTCCAGACCTGCAATATTCATACGATGTACCATAACAAACACTCCTTCAGTTTATATAGTTTCATTATACAACACCAGGCGAAAATGTCAATTTTTCCGTGGAAATTTACTTGCAAAAACTGTCGGAGGGGAGTATGATATATTCATTACATCATAGGAGGTTTTCTTATGAAGCTTGTTGACAAACTTTGGAACTGGCTGCATCTGGCAGGCAGTCATAATCAATGGTATCCTACCCCCTGCAAAATGACCCCTGAGGAATTTGTGGAGGAATACGGCATCAAAAATGCCTTTGTTGTTCCCTTTGCCGGCAACATCCAGCCGCCCTTTGCCCCCTTTGCAGAGCGTTTTAAGAATTTCCGGGAACTGAAATGGGCCGTGATGGGTGACACCAGCAGCGGTCTGCCGGAACACGAACTGGGCTTTACTTTGGACATTCTGGAAGTGGCCAAGCCCGGCTCTAACATCACCGGCGGTATTGTGGACGATTTCTTCGCCCCGGAGCGGCTGATCCACTATCCCCCGGCGGTACTGAAGAAGATGAAGGAAAAGCTCAACGCTGCCGGTCTGGATTTCTGGTGCGTGCTGTACAGTCACGAGCTGGACCGGGATCTGGAGGAATATATGGAGTGCTTTGACGGCATTTCCTTCTGGGTCATCAAGGGTCACGAGCTGGCCAATCTGGAGGAGCATCTGCCCAAAGTATTCAAGTTTGCCCAGGGTAAGCGGCTGATGATGGGTATGTATTTCTGGGATTACGGCAACAAGAAGGAAATTCCCCTGCCCATTTTCGAAAAGCAGCTGTCTACCTACTTTGAACTGCTGAAGCAGAAGAAGGCCGAGGGCATTATCTTCTGCTCCAACGCCATCGGTGATGCGGGACTGGAGACCCAGGCCCTGCTGAAAAAGTACATTGCCGAGCAAGGCGACATCGATATTGTATAAATTTCCCAATAGCGGCACTGCGGTGCCGCTATTTTACTTGCAAAAATCCGCAAAAAACGATATGATGTAACAGAGAGGAAGTGATTTTATGAGCATCCTGGAAGCAAAGGAAGAATATATCCGCGCCCTGAAGGCCGGACAGAAGCAGCAGAAGGAGCTGCTTTCCAAGGGTCTTTTGGAGTATCCCGCAGTTTTGGACAGCTTTGTCAGCGAAGGGGATATTGATCACACGGAGGATCTTGGCCTGATGGAGCTGCCGGCGAATTTGATCGTAGGCACGAAAACCGCCGGCCGGATCACTGCCTTTACCCCCTCTTTTTTGCCTCTTTTGCCGGTGGAAACCGAGTTTGCCAGCAAATGGGTGATGCTCTGCGCTGCCCACCTTTCTGACGAAGGCATTCGCGACCCCATCGTCTGTTTTGAATATATGGGCAAGTTCTATGTCCAGGAGGGCAACAAGCGTGTCAGCGTGCTGCGGTATTTTGACGCGCCCCGGATCCCCGGCTATGTGACCCGGCTGCTGCCGAAAAAGTCTGACGACCCGGCGGTGGTCTGCTACTATGAATTTTTGGACTTTTACAAAGATACCGGCATTTACGATGTCCAGTTCCGGCAGCCGGGAGATTACGGTAAGCTTCTTTCCCACCTGGGCAAAGCGCCGGGCGAGCAATGGACCGAGCAGGAAAAGAAAACCTTCCGGGCAAACTTTTACTATTTCCGGGAGGCCTTTGAGGCCTGCAAGGGAGAAACGCTGAATCTGCTGCCGGAGGAAGCGCTGCTTTTGTGGCTGCGGGTATATCCCTTCAAGGACCTGGGAAAGCTATCCGCCACCCGGCTGAAAAAGGCAATGAGCGGCCTTTGGGAGAATCTGGTCACCATCGCCCAGGACGAGCCGGTGCAGGTGACCACCGAGCCTACCGAAGGAAAAGCCAGCCTTTTAACGATGCTGACCAATCCCAGCCATGTCAATGTGGCCTTTGTCCACCAGAGAGATCTGCTGTCCAGCGCCTGGACCACCGGTCACGAGGAAGGCGCACAGCAGCTGAAGGATGTTTTGGGCGACAAGGTCACGGTGCGCAGCTATTTCCACGCGGATACCCCGGAGGAAACGGAGAGGCTGCTGCATCTGGCAGTGGCAGAAGGCGCAGATGTGGTCTTTACCACCACCCCACCTATGGGCCGCCCCACCTTGAAAGTGGCACTGCAGTACCCCAAGGTGCGTTTTCTCAACTGCTCTGTGGATGCCCCCTATTCCAGCATCCGCACTTACTACAGCCGTATTTTTGAAGGCAAGTTCATCACCGGTGCCATTGCCGGCGCGCTTTCGGACAATAATACCATCGGCTATGTAGGCTCGTACCCCATTTTCGGTGTGCCGGCCTCCATCAACGCATTCGCTCTGGGCGCCCAGCTGACCAACCCCCGGGCAAGGGTTATGCTCCGGTGGTCCTGCCAGGCCGGCAGTCCCGGAGAAGACTTTATGAAAGCAGGCATCCAGGTGGTTTCCAACCGGGATGTTCCCCTGCCCGGGCGCATTCATCTGGAACACGGCAGCTACGGCACCTACACCGTCGCGCCCGACGGCACCCACACCACTATGGGCTCTCCCTGCTGGATGTGGGGCAAGTTCTATGTGCATGTGGTGGAATCCATATTAAACGGCACCTGGGATCAGGGTACCCAGGCAGATAAGGCGGTCAACTACTGGTGGGGTATGGACAGCGGTGTTATCGATGTGACGCTTTCTGACCATCTGCCGGAGGGTCTGCGCCACCTGGCTAACATCCTGCGCAGCGGTCTGCAAAACGGCACCATTGACCCCTTCCGCAGACGGCTGGTGGCCCAGGACGGTACGGTCAAAAACGACGGCAGCCGTTCCCTGACCCCGGAGGAGCTGCTGCATATGGACTGGCTGTGCGAAAATGTGGATGGTGAAATTCCTCCCTTTGAGACCATTTTGCCCTACTCCCAGACGATGGTCCGGGAGCTGGGTGTTTACCGGGACTCCATTCCTATGGAAAAGGAGGGTACGCTATGAAGATTTTAGTGCTTTCCGACGAAGAATGTCCGGCGCTGTATGACTACTACACCCCCGGAAGGCTCAAGGAATATGACCTGATTATCTCCTGCGGCGATCTGAAGGCCAGTTATCTGTCCTTTATCGTGACAATGGCAAGAGTGCCTGTTTTGTATGTCCACGGCAACCACGATGTTTCCTATGCCCAAAAGCCCCCGGAGGGCTGCGACTGCATTGAAGATCAGCTGATCGTATATAATGGTCTGCGGATTTTGGGTCTGGGCGGCTGTCTGCGGTATCACCCCGGAGAGCATCAGTACACTCAAAAGCAAATGCAAAAGCGCATCCGTAAGCTGCGCTGGAAGCTGTGGCGGCATAAGGGTGTGGACATTGTGGTCACCCACGCGCCCCCTCTGGGTGTGGGCGATGATGCAGACCCGGCCCACCGGGGCTTTGCCGCCTTTTTGGACCTGATCGACAAGTACCACCCCAAATACCTGCTCCACGGCCACATCCATTTAAGCTACGGCACCGACCAGACCCGGGTGCGCCAGTACCACGGCACCAAGGTTATCAACTGCTGTGAGCGGTATGTATTGGACACCGAGGAAGTTTAGAAAGAGGTTTTTGTATGTTTGAAGGCTTTTGCCCGGAAACGGTGGATTTCCTTTGGGGAATCCGGATGAACAACAACCGGGAATGGTTTTTACAGCACAAGAAAGATTATGTAAACCACTTATATGAGCCGATGAAGGCTTTGGGCAAGGATTTGTTCCAGCCCTTTCTGGACAAGTCCGGCAGCCTTTTGAAGGTCAGCCGTATCTACCGGGATGCCCGGATGCACCACGATCTTCCCTACAAGGAAAGCCTTTGGGTCTGCATCCGTCAGGATGTGGATTGGTGGGCGGAAAACGGCTGTCTGTTTTTCGAGGCCTGCCCGGAGGGAGTCAGCTACGGCTTTGTGCTGTGGCGCCCCCGTCCTGCCACCATGGAAACCATGCGAAAGCAGTGGGCGGCCAAGCCAAAGGAATTTCTGAAGCTGATTTCCGACACGGAAAAGGCCACCGGCATTCCCATCACCGCCGACACCTACAAGCGGCCCAAGGAAGCGCCCATTCCCGAACTTGCGCCTTTTTACAGTTGGAAAGGCAACATCAGCTGTGTGGTGGAGCGGCCCTGGAGTGAGGACACCTTCGGCCCGGAGCTGGGCCAGCAGGTGTTGGATTTTCTTACCGGGCTCATTCCCCTTTACGATTATTTCAATCAATTTTCCGTATAACAAAAGCCTATGTTTCCTCGGAAACATAGGCTTTTTGTTATCTGAATTCCTTTGCGATGCGATTGACGATGTCGTTCATCTCATCCCACTTTTTCAGCATATCCGCCACCAGCGCCAGCTGGGTACGGCAGCGGACCAAATTGTGCTCCGGGTAAGCGGTGCGAAAATACACATCGCCGTTTAAGTAGTCGGTCAAAAACCGGATGCCTACCTCCAAAGACATAATGATTGCGCCGTAGCTGAGTGCCTGCACCTCCGCATCGGTCAGCGCTTTGGCGGCGGTGAGGTAGCCACGGGTGTAGGCTGCAAAACGCTCCAGGTCCAACATCATATTCTCCGGCTCCGGATCGTCCTCGGCAGTGGTGGCTGCGCCAAAGCGAATGGAATCACCGAAATCAAAGGCGCTTAAGCCGGGCATCACCGTGTCCAAATCCAGCACGCAAAGGCTCTTCCGGGTCTCCGGGTCTAAAAGCACATTGTTCAGCTTGGTGTCGTTATGGGTGACCCGCAGCGGCAGCTGACCCTTTTCCAGCATCCGCTGGAGCGTGCCGCCCAAAACCTCCTGACTCAGCGCAAATTCGATTTCCGGCCGGGCTCTGACCGCCCGTCTTTTGGGGTCTGCCGCAATGGCATCCTTTAACTGCCGGAAGCGGTCCGGGGTGTTGTGGAAATTGGGTATGGTTTCATACAGGGTTTCCACCGGGTAGTCGGAAAGGGCGTTTTGGAAATTGCCGAAGGCGATGGCACTTTCGTAAAAGTCCTCCAAGCACTCCGGGGCATCCAAACAAAAGCCCTCGATATACTCATACAGCCGCCAGTATTCCCCCTGGTCATCCTTCAGGCAGATGTCACCGGTCAGGGTGGGTAAAAACCGTACAGACGCCTTGGGATTGCCGGTCTTGTTCAGCAAAAAGCTGGCAACACCGTTGGCATTTTCCACCATGGCCACCGGGTCTTTGAACACGAACTGATTGATCCGCTGCAAAATATAGCGCTTGCCTGCATCGGTCTCGATGCGAAGAGTATAATTGATATGTCCACTGCCCCACTGCTTACAAAGGACCGGTTTGCCGGCAATTTGGAACTGCAGGGCCTGCACAGGTATCTGCATATGGTTTCCTCCTGTATTTTCTGGGCCTATCATACCACAAAAAGCCGCCCTTTACAAGGGCGGCCTTTAT
>JAGBVD010000166.1 GCA_017630495.1 Oscillospiraceae bacterium | reverse complement strand
ATTCCCGAAATGCGTCAGCATTCCGGGAATTTTGTTATTTGTTAATCAAAAAAGTTACCACTTCAAAACTGCGAAGCACCTATAAAGGGCGGAGATTTCTGTCAACCAAGGCAAAAAGCACAGAAATACTTGGTGTATTTCGAGCATTTTTGACGCAGATTGGCGGGAATAAACGCCTTTTATAGGCAATTTATCACTATGGTGTACCGCCCAAGCTGCACGGCGTGTGTTTTACGTTCTGTCTTTAGGGGGCTTATAGCGGCCTTTCGGCTCCCATTCTGTCAGGGGGTATCGTTGCATTGCGCCAAAAATCTTGTCCTTCAGATCCGGGTATGTGGCACCCAGATCATAAATCAGCTTCTTGATCTCCTCACGCTTTGTCTCTTTATCCACAGGACACCGATTTTCCAGCACCGGAAGATTTCTGCGACTTGCAAAGTTATCAATAGTCTGTTCGTGGATATACAACATCGGACGAATTTGGATAATACCGGTCCTGTCAAGGTTTGTTGTGGGTTGAAAGCAGCTGATTCTCCCCTCGTATATCAGCGACATTAAGAATGTCTCTACCGCATCATCGTAATGATGACCCAATGCAAGCTTATTCAGTCCCCGTTCCAAAAGCGTTTGATTCAGTGCGCCACGGCGCATTTTTGCACACATAGAACAAGGGTTCTTTTCTTTCCGGTGATCAAATATCAACGGACCAATTTCTGTCCTGACAAGTGTAAAAGGCACATCCAGTTCCCGGCACAATGACTCGATTCCGGAGTAATCCATACCGAAGCCCATATCAATGGTAATGGCCTCCAATGTAAACGGCTTATTGTAGTACTTTTTCAGTTCTGCCAAGAAAACCAGCAGCGCCAAAGAATCCTTGCCACCGGAAACACCGACACCAATCCTGTCACCGGCTTCAATCATATTGTAATCTTCAACGCATCTGCGAAGAAGACCGATCAGTCTTTGCATTTTTCTTCCTCCAAAATTTGCGAAATAGGAAATTAGCATTCAAGAGCATTTAAGAGCATTTTAGAGCTTTTTAAAGTTTTCAATGCGTTTTATGAAAATTCTTCGAAAATTTGTTGACTTTTATTAAATAATATGTTATAAAAATCAAGCGCTTTGCAGACATTGTAATGCCTGCGACTGAATTTGTCAAAATATTTTACCTAATTGGAGGAACGCATAATGTCCACTACACTCGCTAAGAAGGAGACCGTAGAGCGCAAGTGGTATGTGATCGATGCAGCCAACAAGCCCCTGGGCCGTACTGCTGTCATCGCCGCTAACCTGCTCCGCGGCAAGCACAAGGTTGATTTCACTCCCAACGTTGATTGTGGCGATTACGTCATCATCATCAATGCCGACAAGGCAGTTCTGACCGGCAACAAGCTGGACCAGAAGTCCTACTACCGCGTATCCGGCTGGATCGGCGGTCTGAAGGAAACCAAGGCTCGCATCATGATGGAAAACCGCTCTGACTACGCTATGGAGCTGGCTGTCAAGGGCATGCTGCCCAAGAACACTCTGGGCCGTAACTCTATGGTCCGCCTGCACATCTACAAGGGCGCTGAGCATCCCCATGCTGCACAGAAGCCTGAAGCATGGACCCTGGACTAATTTGGAGGTAAACGATTATGTACGAGAGCAAGAAGAAGTATAACTACGGCACCGGTCGTCGTAAGTCCTCCGTTGCCCGTGTTCGTGTTTATGAGAACGGCACCGGTTCTATCATCATCAATGGCCGCGACATCGACGAGTACTTTGGCCTGGACACCCTGAAGCTGGTTGTCCGTCAGCCCCTGGTCACCACCGATCTGGTTGGTAAGGTTGATGTTGTTGTTTCCGTCGCTGGCGGCGGTGTTTCCGGCCAGGCCGGCGCAATCCGTCACGGCATCTCCCGCGCACTGCTGACCCTGAACCCCGAAACTCGTCCCGCTCTGAAGGCTGCCGGTTTCCTGACCCGCGACCCCAGAATGAAGGAAAGAAAGAAGTACGGCTTGAAGGCCGCTCGTCGCGCACCCCAGTTCTCCAAGAGATAATCTGTTATCTTTCAGAACATTCAAAAACCCAGAAACCGCAACGGTTTCTGGGTTTTCTTTTTATGGCTACTCCCCTATTTGGTGCAAATTTGGTGCAAATAATCTAAATGGCATTGCAATGTTGCAATCCGCATTGAAATTTGCTAAAATCATACCGTTCGAAAAATCTGAATTTGCAGAATATCGTTTTTTAGAAAGAGCAATTATTATGGAATTTAACGAAAAATTACAAGAACTTCGAAAGAAAGAGGGACTTACGCAAGAGGAGCTTGCGCAGTCACTTTATGTGTCCCGGACTGCAATTTCCAAATGGGAGTCCGGCAGAGGATACCCCAATATAGATTCTCTAAAAGCAATCGCAAAGTTCTTCGGTGTAACGGTTGACGAACTACTATCAGGGGATGAGTTGCTGACCATAGCAGAAGAAGATACCAAGCAAAAGGAAAAGCATTTTCGCGACTTGGTATTTGGATTGCTCGATTGTAGTATTGCAATGTTCTTTTTCCTTCCGTTCTTTGGTCAAACGGTAGGCGGAGCACTACAGGAAGTGTCCCTCCTATTCCTTACCGAAATTACACCATATTTGAATGCGGCATATTTTGTGGTTGTAATTGAAATTATAGTATCTGGAATTTTAACCCTTGCTCTGCAAAATTGCTATCTAGCATTTTGGGTGAAGAATAAAAGTATAATATCGTTAGTGTTAAATGCAGTTGGAACACTCCTTTTTATCATCAGTTCGCAGCCGTATGCAGCAGCATTTTTGTTCATCTTCCTGATCATAAAGGTGTTAATACTCGTAAAACGGCAATGATACGAATAGTATCATGGTTGTGATACCTCGTTTCTTGTGGTTGTTCATACCTTCCCTTAAAATATGTTTAGGCAAGAGCCAAATACAAAAAAGGCAGGTTGAACAAATGAAGAAAGAAAGCCAAAGAAGCATTTACCTTTCAATATGTATGCTTGTTGCGTTCTTATTATGGACGGTGGCAGTCCGATTTGTTGATGTGCAAGCAATCGGGCCACAAGAATCATCTGTTGGTTTTGCAACGATCAACCAGTTCGTTCATAAACTGACAGGTGTGCATATGTCCCTGTATACTATCACAGATTGGTTGGGTTTGGTGCCACTCGTTTTTGTAATAGGGTTTGCATTGCTCGGACTTATTCAATGGATTAAGAGAAGGCACATCCTGAAAGTGGATT
>JAGBVD010000165.1 GCA_017630495.1 Oscillospiraceae bacterium | reverse complement strand
TTCCAGGCGAAGCCCTCTGAATCCTGCCCGATAATATCCTGAAAATATACATCCATACCGAACTTTTTCAGAAGGTCTACGGTTTCGCCCCATTTGCGGTTGGTAAAGATATAGTTCTTTCTGCCGGTGGCGATCACCTGCCGCAGCACCCCTTCCACGCCCTCCATCGGCTTGGAATCCGGCTGGGCAAAATATTGCTCCCAGCGAATATCCATCTGCTGTTTCAGGTCTTGGGGGTCGATTCCAAATCTTTCGGCATAATGGACCCGGGCGAAGGCCACGCTCTCCAGAAGCAGGTACATGATCTCCTGCGGCTGGCTGTCATAGCCGAAGTGCTGCAGGCTCTGTCGCATAATGGCAACGATCGCCGGATAGGTATCAAATAATGTGCCGTCAAAATCCCAGACGAAATTCTCGATCTTGTTCATTTACAGCACCTCTCTCTCGGCGTAGATTTTAACACGGATCGGGAATCTTGTCAACGAGAAAGCCGTTGCCGGGAGGGAAATTATGTAAACTTTCCCTTGGTTTTTCCGCATTTGACCTTGACATTCCCCTCTTGGGCAGGTAAAATAGATTCGGTATAGTGTACGCACCGGGCGATCGCCCACGCGTTTCATTTTCACTGGCATGAACCGAGGTTTGCGTGTCGCGCCTTATGACGATGGATATATTCCGCCTTTGGCGGTACTGACAATTTCACACATGGGGCAATTGCGCTCACCTCTTTGGTATGTCTATTTCAAAAAAGGAGGTGTGCAACGATTTTATGGAATTTATTCAATATCTGAAACCGTTAGATTATGTAATTCTTGCCGCTGCCGGCGTAGTATTTCTGGTCATTGGTATGATCATCGGCAGTGCTGTACGCAAGCGCGTTGCGGAACGGGAGATCGGCTCTGCGGAGCAGGAGGCCACCCGGCTGATCAACGATGCCATTCGCAGTGGTGAAAGCCGCAAGAAAGAGATGCTTTTGGAAGCAAAAGATGAAATCCATAGATCCCGCACAGAGTACGAAAAAGAAGTTAAAGAACGTCGCGCTGAGCTGAGCAAGCAGGAAAACCGGCTGCAGCAGAAGGAAGAACACCTGGACAAGAAGGCCGAGGCTTTTGAGCACAAGGAAGCGGAGCTGGCCCGGAAGATGACCGAGGTAGCCGCTGCCAAGGAAGAAGCCGAGGCAGTGAAGAAGGCCCACCTGGCCACCCTGGAGCAGATCTCCGGACTTTCCCAGGAGCAGGCCAAGAAGATCCTTCTGGAGAGCGTGGAGGAGGAAGTCCGCCACGACACCGCCATGAAGATCAAGCAGATCGAGCAGGAGATCAAGGACGAGGCCGATGAGAAGGCCCGGGAGATCCTGTCCATCGCCATCCAGCGTTGTGCTGCTGATCACGCGGCAGAGGCTACTGTTTCCGTAGTTCCCCTGCCCAACGACGAGATGAAGGGCCGCATCATTGGCCGCGAGGGTCGCAACATCCGCACCCTGGAGACCATCACCGGTGTTGACCTGATCATCGACGACACCCCGGAAGCCATTACCGTTTCCAGCTTTGACCCGGTCCGTCGGGAGATCGCCCGTCTGTCCCTGGAGAAGCTGATTGCCGACGGCCGCATCCACCCCACCCGTATCGAGGATATGGTGGAGAAGGCCCGTAAGGATGTGGACCGCACCATTCGGGAAGAAGGCGAGCGCGCCTGCTACGAAACCGGTGTCCACGGCCTGAATCCGGAACTGGTGAAGATCCTGGGCCGCCAGAAGTACCGTACTTCCTACGGCCAGAATGTGCTTAACCACTCTATGGAGGTTGCCCACATTGCCGGCCTGATGGCCGCAGAGCTGGGTGTGGATGTGACATTGGCAAAGCGCGCAGGTCTTCTGCACGATTTGGGCAAGTCCATTGACCACGAGGTGGAAGGCAGCCATGTGCAGCTGGGTGCTGAACTGGCCCGGAAATACAAGGAAAATCCCGTTGTGGTCAATGCCATCGAGTCCCACCACGGTGATGTAGAGCCCAAGACAGTGATCGCTGTTCTGGTGCAGGCCGCAGATGCGGTATCTGCCGCCCGGCCCGGCGCAAGACGGGAGAATGTGGAAAACTACATTCGCCGTCTGCAGAAGCTGGAGGAGCTGACCGGCTCTTACCCCGGCGTCGAAAAGGCCTTCGCCATCCAGGCTGGCCGCGAGGTCCGCATTATGGTCAAGCCCGAGGAGGTCACCGAGGATAATATGATCCTCCTGGCCCGGGAGGTTGCCAAGAAGATCGAGGCCGAGCTGGAATACCCCGGCCAGATCAAGGTCAACGTCATCCGGGAAACCAAGGCAATCGAATACGCAAAGTAACTTTCAAGACCCGGAGCGTCAGCTCCGGGTCATTTTTCAGCCCAATGAGAAATGCAAAACGTTAAGTGCAAAGTGCAAAACGCAAAGTGCAAAACGGTGGTATCGACTTCGTCGATGATTTAGATTTCGGGCGACCTTTGGTCGCCTGTATTTCAATCCGTCGCGTCCGCGACACATTCATTATGCATTATGCATTAAGCATTACGCATTTTGCCTTTCCCTGCCCCGATGGTTCCATCCAGCTTTTCGTAGAGCGCCATTGCTCCCAAGCTCACCGGAATCCAAAGCAGAGAAAAAGGCAAGCAGATCTGGCCGTGGAAATTGCCCGGCACTTGCCGGTAATCCCAGACGCTGTAATCCCGGTTGGTCAGCAGCCCTGCCAGCAGCTCCACCGTTGTGATAATTCCCGCCCCGGTCACCCCTCTCCAAAGCAGCGGCAGCCGCGGCTGTGTCCGGTTGAGCTTTCCCAGCAGCAAAAAGCAGCTGCCCCCGGCCAGGAACATACTGCCGTGGGTCCACCCTCTCCAAAGGAGCTCCAGGGCCATATATCCGCAGCCACCGGCGGCAAATAGCAGCGTTTTCTTCCAAATATTCACAATCTTTCACCTCAATATCAGCATTTCCCGAAAAAAGAGAAAAAATACAAACTTTGACTTGACAAACCCCATACATCCATATATAATAACAAAGCTGATTTCGGCGATGCCGAAATATATGGCGGCGTAACTCAGCTGGTAGAGTACCCGGTTCATACCCGGTATGTCACCTGTTCGAATCAGGTCGCCGCTACCAGGCCCGTTGGTCAAGCGGTTAAGACACCGCCCTTTCACGGCGGTAACATGGGTTCGATTCCCG
>JAGBVD010000164.1 GCA_017630495.1 Oscillospiraceae bacterium | reverse complement strand
GCCAGGATCAAACTCTCAAAAAATGGTATCTAAACAACCTTACGGTTGCTCAAATCTTTTTCGAATAATTTGTCTAGCAAATTTACTCAAGAATTTTCGTTGGCTTAAATTCGATTTACTCGAAACTTAAACAATTATTATTGTCCAAGGTGTTTATAGTTCGTCTTTGCGTTATTCAATTTACAAGGTACAGGTTTGCGTCCTCCCGGCAGGCCGTTCATCGGACAGCTTGACTATGTTACAATTTTGCGAGTGGTTTGTCAATACTTTTTTTCATTTTTTTGCGATTTTTTCAAGATTGTGCATTTGGGCAAATAAACCAAATCCATACGACCAATTCTGTGCAATTTCACCAAAGGCTTCGGTCGGACAAATTGCTGGTAATATCTGTCAGTGCGTCGGCTGCATCCATGACACTTTCTTCCCTTTTGGCCAGGTCGCCCAGGCTTACCATTCCGCAAAGCTTGCCGTTTTCTACCACCGGCAGTCGACGGATCTGCTGTCTGCCCATCAGGTGGGCGGCAACCCCTACCTCCATATCCGGCTGAACGGATGTGATCTGATTTGTCATGATCTCACGGACCGTTGTCTGGGCAGGTGTTTTACCGGAAGCCATACACCGGGTAACCAGATCCCGGTCTGTGATCAAGCCGCAAACCTTGCCGTCGCTGCCGCACACCGGCAGTACACCTATATTATAATGTGTCAGCGTTCGAGCCGCCACCTCCGCAGATTCAATGGGGCTGATGTGGATGGCAGGCTTACTCATAATATCCCGTACTTTCATAATATCCCTCCTTGAGAGGAATTGTTACCGCAAAACCTTAAAAATATACCAAAAAATCCTCCCGTTTTTTCGGGAGGATTTTTGAGTCTTTTTATTTTGCGCCCTGGCGGTAGGTGGCAAGGAAGTCTTTCATCTTATCCATTGCTTCGGACAGCACTTCCACTCTGGGCAGATAGACCAAGCGGAAGTGGTCTGGCTGCTTCCAGTTGAAGCCGCTGCCGGGCACGAACAGCACCCGCTTTTCCTTCAGGAAATCCAGCGCAAATTGCTGATCGTCCAGAATGTTGAATTTCTTCACATCGATCTTGGGGAAAATGTAGAAAGCTGCCTTGGGCTTAACCGCGCTCAGGCCGGGGATATCATTGATTGCCTTATAGATAAACTCTCTTTGCTCGTAGACACGGCCGCCGGGTACAATATAATTATTGACGCTTTGGTAGCCACCCAGGGCCGTCTGGATAATGGACTGGCCGGGAACATTGGAGCAAAGGCGCATATTGGACAGCATATTCAGACCAGCGATATAATCCTTGGCGATCTCTTTGTTGCCGGAGAGGATCATCCATCCGGAACGGAAGCCGCAGGCCATGTGGGATTTGCTTAAGCCGCTGAAGGTCACGCAGAACAAGTCCGGTGCCAAAGAAGCGGTGGAGATATGCTCCAAACCGTCCATAACCAACCGGTCATAAATCTCGTCAGAGAAAATGATCAGCTCATTCTTCCGGGCGATGTCCACGATCTTTTCCAGGATCTCCTTGGGATACAGCGCGCCGGTGGGGTTGTTGGGGTTGATGATTACGATGGCCTTGGTCTTGGGTGTGATCTTGCTTTCAATATCCGCAATATCCGGATACCATTCAGACTGCTCGTCGCAGATGTAATGCACGGCAGTACCGCCGGCCAGATTGGTGCAAGCGGTCCACAGTGGGTAGTCCGGGCTGGGAACCAGCACCTCGTCACCGGAATTGAGCAGTGCGTTCAAAGACATCTGGATCAATTCACTGGCGCCGTTGCCGATGAACACATCCTTCATGGTTACATTGGGAATGTTCTTGATCTGGGCGTACTGCATAACTGCTTTCCGGGCAGAGAAGATACCTCTGGAATCAGAATAACCCTGGGAAGCAGGAATATTATGACGCATATCCTGGATCACTTCCTCCGGCGCGTTGAAGCCAAAGGGGGCAGGATTGCCGATATTCAGTTTCAGAATTTCCAAGCCTTGCTCTTCCATCCGCGCCGCTTCATCCACCACCGGGCCGCGGACATCGTACAACACATTGGCAAGCTTGCCAGATTTTTCAAAGATTCTCACAGTATCACCCCTTTAGGAATAAAATATGCCGTATTATACCACACTACCACTAAAAAATCAACCATTCCGGGATTATCCGGAATGGTTGTTTTTGTTAGAAATTGCATTTTTCGGCAATATAGTTTTTCAGCTCGCTGATGGGAACGCGGACCTGCTCCATAGTATCCCGATCACGGACAGTAACACAGTTGTCTGCCTCGGTGGTTTCGTCGCCCACGGTCTGGAAGTCCACGGTAACGCAAAGCGGTGTACCGATCTCGTCCTGACGGCGGTAACGCTTGCCGATAGAGCCGGCATCGTCAAAGTCGATCATAAAGTCCTTACGCAGCTCACGGTAGATTTCCTCTGCCTTGGGAGAGAGTTTCTTGGACAGGGGCAAAATAGCAGCCTTGAAAGGTGCCAGTGCCGGATGCAGACGCAGCACAGTACGCACATCGTCCTTGCCGTTTTTATCCTGACCAACCACTTCCTCGTCGTAAGCTTCGCACAGGAAGGCCAAAGCCACACGGTCGCAGCCCAGAGAAGGCTCGATGACATAGGGGATATAATGCTCGTTACGCTCCTGGTCGAAGTAGGTCAGCTTCTTGCCGGAAGCCTCCTGGTGGCGACCCAGGTCGTAATCTGTGCGGTCAGCAATGCCCCACAGTTCGCCCCAGCCGGAGCCGAAGGGGAACTGATATTCAATATCGGTGGTAGCCCGGGAATAGAAGGCCAATTCTGCAGGATCGTGATCGCGCAGACGCAGGCTATCTTCCTTGATGCCCAAAGAGATCAGCCAATTCTTGCAGAAGTCCTTCCAGTAGGCAAACCACTCCAGGTCTGTGCCGGGCTGGCAGAAGAATTCGCATTCCATCTGCTCAAACTCACGGGTACGGAAGGTGAAGTTGCCGGGGGTGATCTCGTTACGGAAAGCCTTGCCTACCTGGCAAACACCGAAGGGCAGCTTTTTCCGGGTGGTACGCTGGATGTTGTCGAAGTTGACGAAAAT
>JAGBVD010000163.1 GCA_017630495.1 Oscillospiraceae bacterium | reverse complement strand
CTATATGACCGACCACGAGCCCTACGCCGACCCCACCGAGTATATGAATGCCGGCATCGCCCCGGTGCTGGTCAAAAACGGTCTGTATCAGATGCAGACCATCAAGGGCGGCAATGTAAAGGTGCTGCTCATCGACGGCAAGGAGATTGCCGATGAGCTGGCCAAAATGACCACCTTCAAGGTCCTTCTGGACAACCGGGACATCGTAGTTGGCATCCAGAAATAATGTCTGACAGACATTATTTCAGTTCTATTCGCCTTGCGGCGAGTGATATTGCTACGCAGTGATATTATGCTGCGCATAGTGATATTGCCTGCGGCAGTTGAACGGCGAATAGAATATCACGAAAACCGACAGGTTTTCATATCACTTCCCCAAAGGGGAAATATCACGCTGACACAGTCAGCATATCACTTTATAAAAAGCAGGCAGAAGCATGGAAGACACTTCGTAAAGAAGTTGTCTTCCATCGCTTTTTATAAATAAAAAAATACTTTCATTTGCTGAAAGTGTCATAGTGGGTTACGCACTTTCAAAAGGTGCGTAACGAAAATATATGTTTTAAAATTAACCCGTCTCAAAGATAAGTATAATAAGTGATATTGTGAGACAGGTCTCACAGTTATATTCCTTTGGAATACCTCGCCGTCGGCGAGATATTTCCAAAAGAGTGATATTAAAACCTTGCGGTTTTAGTTATATTATATTCGCCCTAAAACTCGCGAAGCGAATATAACTTGGGCGAAGCCCAAATATAACTGCGAAGCAATATAACTCGCCGCAAGGCGAATATAACTGAGGCACACTTCCTTACGGAGTATGCCTCATCTGCCTGCTTTTCATATTTTCTGTTGCATAGCGGCCGGTTTTTTGTATAATATAACAAATGTGTTTTTACAGGAGGAAAGACAATGAAAAGAATCCTCACACTTTTGCTGGTCGCTGTGATGGTCATTGGCATCTTTGCCGGCTGCGGCGACAAGGAAGACACCAAGAAAAACGACGCGCCGGAAGGCTTCAGCGTTGGCTATGCCAAGGTGGACATCACCCCCTCACCGGACCGGAAACTGCCCCTGGTTGGCGGCAATGACGAAAAGACCAGAGTGGCCACCGGTGTTCTGGAGCGGCTGTTTGCCACCTGCACCGCGATGACCGACGACGAGGGCAACACGGTGATCTTATTCGCGCTGGATACCCACGGCATCGGCAAGGATTTCCTCAACGGTGTGCGCAACGCCGTCAAGGAAAAGACCGGTATTGACGGCAAGTTCGTCCAGATGACCGCCTCCCACACCCACCAGGGTCCTCCTCTGACCCCCGGCGGCTACGGCTATGTGGACGGCCTGGGACATATGGTAGAGGTGGTCGATAAGTGCGCCGCCGCTGCCGAGGAAGCCCTGAAGGACCGCAAGAGCGCGCAGATGTACATCGGCCACACCCGCGTGCCGGATCTGAACAAGGTCCGTTACTACTATCTGGAGGACGGCACCCTCCTGGGTACCAGCAAAACCAATGCCCACGCGCCCTATTACGGCCAGGCCTACCACCCGGACGACCTTCTGCAGCTGGTGCAATTTAAGCGGGAGGGCGCAAGAGATGTGGTGCTGATCAACTGGCAGGGCCACTACCGTGGCAACCCCGAAGGCCAGTACACTATGTATAGCTCCGATTTGATGGGCGTTGTGCGCAACCAGCTTTTGGACCAGGCCGGCTGTGAGAGTATGGTGATTATGGGCGCCGGCGGCAACAGTTCCCACCATTCCAGCTACCCGGCGCTGAACAATGCCAGAAATACAGACTATAAGACCGTCGGTACGATTTTGGCCAATGAAGCGCTGCTGACCTTAAATGACGGTATGCGCCAGGCGGAGACCGGCAAGGTTACCCTGGAGGAGAACATCTTCCACATCCAGACCAACAAAAACGACTATAACCTGTACACCTTTGGCATCGGTGATGTGGGCTTCTGTATGATGCCCTACGAGCCCTTCCAGAGCCTGGGTCAGGATGTCCGGGATCAATCCCCCTACGCCATGACCTTCATCGGCTCCTGCGCCAACGGCAACGACGGCAATTTCTACCTGCCGGATACCGCCGCATATGTCAGCGAAGGCGCAACCTCTGACAAGCAGGGCTACGGTGTCAGCAAAAAGTATGTCAAGGGCGACTCCGATCTGTTCCACCAGCAGTATATTTCTATGCTGAAAAAGTGCTTTGAAAACGGCACCACCGAGCAAAAGGAAAAGGCCGAAGGCTATGTTACCGATAAAGAGCCTTATGCCGATCCCACCGAGTATATGAATGCCGGCATCGCCCCGGTGCTGGTCAAAAACGGTCTGTATCAGATGCAGACCATCAAGGGCGGCAATGTAAAGGTGCTGCTCATCGACGGCAAAGAGATTGCCGATGAGCTGGCCAAAATGACCACCTTCAAGGTCCTTCTGGACAACCGGGACATTGTAGTGGGCATCCAATAAGCTTGTGTCCTTAAGGACACAAGCCACGATATAAATCCCTTGTTGGGATTTGCGATATGGCTGACACCGCGATATGGGCGTTGCCCGCGATATGCGCCGGGGCGCGTGGGATTTATATCCTAT
>JAGBVD010000162.1 GCA_017630495.1 Oscillospiraceae bacterium | reverse complement strand
TATTTACCGTTGATGTACATATTGGCTTCGCACATACGCCGATCGATCAGGATATACTCACCGCTGGCGCTGCACCACATAACCATCGCATACAAAAGGTCGTTGCCCACATCACCGCTGCGTACCGCATTGTTGAACATACCGTCATCTTCGTTCATCCATTTGGTGCCGCAGTTGTATGTAAAGCTTACCAGCGCGTCAAATTGATGCTGCTTCAGCTTCAGCTTGTGCTCATCAATAAAGTCGTTGATCCTATTCTCGCGGGATTTCAGGTCTTTTTTCAAAAGCTCTGTAGCTTCCGCTTTGGTAATACCCTCTGCTTTATACTGTTCCAGTTTATCGCTGGGGCATTTTGTGCCGTAGCCGACTGTCCACTGGGAAACATCCCAATAAGGCTTCTTGGAGAATCCCTCCATTTTCTTCAGCACCTCGACCAACTTATCCGAGGATGAAAAATCAGACGATGCTGCTTCCGCTTTCAGGGGAATTCCTACAAAAAGCCCCAGTACCAGCACTGCTGCCAGCAATCCAACCAGGCTTCGCTTAAGCATAGTATTTCCTCCGTTTTTCGCAAATTTACATTATTATAACAAAGATTACGAAAAGTTACAAGAGGAAAAACAGAAAAAACCCGCCAAAATAGCGGGTTTTTTTGGTTTTTAATCCAGATAGCGGCAGGCAGCCATGGCTGCAATCGCACCGTCGGCAGAGGCGGTCACTACCTGACGGATGGTCTTACTGCGGCAATCACCGGCAACAAACACGCCTTCCGTGTTGGTGCAGCAGTTTTCACCCACATCAAAATAGCCCCAGGGATTCAGCTTTGCCAGATCTGCAAAAGGCTCATTTTCCGGCTTTAAGCCAACGGCCAAAAATGCACCGTCCACCTTCAAATAGGAATCTTCCCCGGTCTGGTCATTGTGCAGCTGCAGACCGGTCAGGCCGGTTTCCCCGGCTTCATAGCCGGACACTACCGTGTTGAAAAACACCTGCACATTGTCCTTTTCCAGAAGGGCATCGGCAAGTTTTCTCTCGCCGGTAAAGTCTGCCAGATTCTGCACAACGGTAACCTTGGCGCAGACCTCGGAAAGCAACAATGCTTCCTGCAGCGCAGAGTTGCCGCCACCGATCATTGCCACTTCCTGGCCGGCATAGAACGCGCCGTCGCAAACAGCGCAGAAGGAAATGCCGTTACCGATCAGCTCCTCCTCCCCGGGCAGACCCAAAGTGCGGTGCTTAACACCCAAGGCCAAAATCACGGTTTTTCCTTCGTAGGTGCTGCCTTCTTCGGTAGATACCTGGAAGATACCGTCAATCTTTTCCACCTTAACGACTTTTTCCAGCTCCACCTCTGCGCCCAGGGCCATAGCCTGCTCTGTAATATCCTCGGCAAACTGGGCGCCGCTGATGACCTTGGTGCCGGGAATGTTCTCTACCTTGGGAGAAAAAGCGATCTGGCCGCCAAAGCCGCCTTTTTCAATGACCAACACGGTCTTACCGGCCCGCAAACCGTAAATCGCAGCGGTCAAGCCGGCAGGGCCGCCGCCTGCAATAATAATATCATACATGATGAAATCCTCTTTTCGTGAAATCAGCCGAGCAAGCGCTCGGCTGATTTGGATGTTTACAGAGATGCGATGTACTTCTTGATCTCGGGTACGCTGTAATAGTTCACATGGTTTTCACCGTCGGTGATGACCAGTGTGGGCGCGCCCTTGACACCGTACTGAATGCACAGGTCCTTGTTGTCGTCAGCGATCAGCTTCTCGTATGCAACACCGGCCTTCGCCAGCTGAGCCTCTGCCACGCGGCAGTTGGGGCAAGTTACACGGGAGAACAGAATTGCCTTTGCACCGGCACCGACCTCCTGCTTGGGAGCTTCTTCCTTTTCGCAGGTGCATACTTCCTTAACCGGAGCGGGAGCGGGCTTCTTAATGGTGGAGTTGCACACATTGTAAACCTTGCGGTCCTTATACTCCTGGGCCTTGCCGTCGTTCCAGTTCTTTACGGGACGGTAGTAACCGGTGATACGGCTGTAGACCTCGGTCTCCTTGCCGCAGTTGGGGCAGGTGTGCTCCTCACCGGTGATGTAGCCATGGTCCGCGCAGACGGAGTATGTGGGGCTCATGGTGTAGTAAGGCAGCTTGTGGTTTTCGGCAATCTTACGCACCAAAGTTGCAGCAGCCTTCCAATCCGGCAGCTTCTCGCCCAGGAAGGCGTGGAAAACAGTACCGGAGGTGTAACGGGTCTGCAGCTCGTCCTGGATCTCCAGAGCGGAGAAGATGTCCTCGGTGTAGCCAACAGGCAGGTGGGAGGAGTTGGTGTAGTAAGGTGTGCCGTTCTCGTTGGCGGTGATGATCTCCGGGAACTGCTCCTTGTCGTGCTTTGCAAAGCGGTAGGTGGTGGACTCTGCGGGGGTTGCTTCCAGGTTGTACAGGTCGCCATAAGCTTCCTGGTAATCGGAAAGACGCTCACGCATATGGTCCAGCACTTCCATAGCAAACTTCTGCACCTTCTCATTGGTCAGGTCGGCCTTCAGCCACTTGGCATTCAGACCCACTTCGTTCATACCAATCAGACCGATGGTGGAGAAGTGGTTTGCAAATGTGCCCAGGTAACGCTTGGTGTAGGGATACAGACCGTTCTCCAGCAGCTGGGTGATGACCAGGCGCTTGGTGCGCAAGGACCGGGCAGCGATGTCCATCAGCTTGTTCAGGCGGACATAGAAGTCCTTCTCGTTTTCAGCCAGGTAGGCGATCCGGGGCAGGTTGATGGTGACAACACCGATAGAGCCGGTGGATTCGCCGGAGCCGAAGAAGCCGCCGGACTTTTTACGCAGCTCACGCAGGTCCAGACGCAGACGGCAGCACATAGAGCGCACATCGGAAGGCTCCATATCGGAGTTGATGTAGTTGGAGAAGTAGGGAGTGCCGTACTTAGCGGTCATCTCAAACAGGAGCTTGTTGTTCTCGGTCTCGCTCCAGTCGAAATCTCTGGTGATGGAATAGGTAGGAATGGGATACTGGAAGCCACGGCCGTTGGCATCGCCCTCGATCATGATCTCGATGAAGGCCTTGTTGACCATATCCATTTCCTTCTTGCAATCGCCGTAGGTAAAGTCCATTTCCTTACCGCCCACGATGGCAGGCAGATCCTTCAGGTCAGCGGGCACGGTCCAGTCCAAAGTGATGTTGGAGAACGGTGCCTGGGTGCCCCAACGGGAGGGGGTGTTAACGCCATAGATGAAGGACTGGATGCACTGCTTGACTTCCTTCTGGGTCAGGTTGTCCACCTTGACGAAGGGAGCCAGGTATGTATCAAAGGAAGAGAACGCCTGTGCGCCTGCCCACTCGTTCTGCATAATGCCCAGGAAGTTGACCATCTGGTTGCACAAAGTGGAAAGGTGACCGGCAGGAGAAGATGTGATCTTGCCGGGAACGCCGCCCAGACCTTCCTGAATCAGCTGCTTCAGGCTCCAGCCTGCGCAGTAACCTGTCAGCATGCTAAGGTCGTGGATGTGCAGCGCAGCGCTGCGGTGGGCTTCGGCGATCTCATTGTCGTAAATCTCAGACAGCCAGTAGTTGGCGGTGATAGCGCCGGAGTTGGAAAGGATCAGACCGCCGACGGAATAGGTAACGGTGGAGTTTTCCTTCACGCGCCAGTCGTTGATCTTCAGGTAGTTGTCTACCAGGTCCTTGTAGTTGAGCAGTGCGGAGTTGACATTGCGGATCTTCTCGCGCTGCTTACGGTACAGAATGTAAGCCTTGGCGATGTCGGAATAACCGGCAGCGGACAAAACCTTTTCCACACTGTCCTGGATGTCTTCCACAGTGATCACACCGTCTTTGATCTTCTCGGAAAAGTCGGATGTTACCTGCAGAGCCAGCATATTGATGATGCTGATATGGTATTCACGGCCTACGGCTTCAAAAGCCTTGATCATAGCAGCGCTGATCTTGGAAACATCAAATTCCACAGTGCCGCCGTCTCGTTTCATTACGCGATACATACTTTCTCTCCTCCTAAAATAACAAAAACAATACAGGCACTGTCGGAGCCTGTAAAAATTACGCGACAGTGCCTGTATTATACCTCTTATTGATTTTGTTGTCAAGGGCAAAAACCAATATATTGCGTAAAAATTTGGTTACAAAACACTACATATTGTGTTTTAGTCCAAAGCGCGGATTTCGACTTTTTCTGCGAAAGGTTTCAGGATTTGGGCCATTTTCAGCAGCTTTTCCTTGCTGGGTGTGTGCATTCCGGGGGCAAGGACGCTGTCTCTGTCTGCGTAGGGCTGCAGGAAAAACCGCTCCGGCTT
>JAGBVD010000161.1 GCA_017630495.1 Oscillospiraceae bacterium | reverse complement strand
GGGGCGGCAACATCGTCTCCGAGAACATCACCCTGAAGCACTATATGAACACCACTTGGGTGGCCCGTCCCATCCCAGAGGATATGCCCTCCAACGAGGAACTGTTCGGCGAATTCTTCGTACCCGGTATGGA
Organism: Oscillospiraceae bacterium; assembly: GCA_017630495.1. GTDB lineage: Bacteria > Bacillota > Clostridia > Oscillospirales > Oscillospiraceae > Faecousia. The sequence goes on along the minus strand of JAGBVD010000161.1, from coordinate 1,573 downwards.
CGAAGAGTAATCCACAAAGAAAAAGACCAGTTGGGAAACCAACTGGTCTTTTTGTCGTTTATTCAAGGGAAGAATACTGCTGCAGCAGCGCGATGGCATACTTTGCGTAATCCGAAAGATATTGCCCCCGGCGGGTAACGATGGCCGGCTGCCGGGAGAAGGAGGTGTCAGACAGGGTAAACAATGTCAGATTGTCTGCCAGTTGGGAATGCTCCACCAGCGTCAGCGGTAAGATCGTAGCGCCGATACCTGCCCGGGCCATAGACCAGGCGGTGGTAACGCCACCGAGCACTTCTGCGGCGATCTCCGGGAAAGTGTTTGTGCTGGCGCAAAGGCTGTCAAAGTACCGTCGCATCTCCTGGGTCTTGCCTACCACCACAAAGGGCAGGTCTTTGCAATCGGCAAATTGGATTTGCCTGCCTTTTTCTGCGCTGGGAATCCTGCTGACCATTTCGTTGGGGACGGCCAATACCAGTGCCTCCTTTTCCAAAGTAGTAACAGACAGAACCGGTGAATCCACCGGCAGGTTGACGATAGCGAAATCATATTTTCCTTCAGCGGCATCCTTACGAAGCTGGGTGCTGTTAGGCTCGTGGACCACCACATGCACTCCTGGGTACTTTTGCTTAAACTGCTTGATAATGGCCGGAATCATATACAGATTACGGAAAGGGGAGACGCCAATGACCAGCCGCCCTTTCTGCCCGGACTTGTATTGCTCCAGCGAACGCAGGAGCTGATCGTCTTCGTAAAGTCGTTTTTCTGCTTCCCGGATAAAATACTCTCCGGCAGGGGTTACGGTAAAAGGAACGGTGTTTCTGTCAAAGATTTTGATGCCCAGTTCCTTTTCCAGGTTTAAAATTTGCTTACTTAAGGCCGGTTGGGTAATGTTTAGTTGCTCCGAAGCTTGGGAAAAGCTTCGGGTTTTGTTCAGTGTGATCACATACTGTAGCTGTCGGGAATTCATAGGCAAAGGCCTCCTTTTCTATACAATACCCCAAACAAAGCCGGAAAGCAAGATAGTTAGGCAAAAAAGGATTGACTTTTATAATCGGCGTGTTATAATATTACCTGTTGGAAATGGAAACTATAACTAAAAGCGAATAAGGAAGGAGATAGCCTTATGCCAATCGAAATACTGTATCTGGCCGTGGTTTTTGTGGTGGCCATCATAGGCTTCTGTGTTTTTAAGCGTCCGCTGTATGAATGTATGCTTCTGGCCTTTATTGCGCTGGTGGCAGTTACCGGCACCTGGAGCAACATCGGTATCTACATTTGGGATGCGCTGCAGGAGTCCACACTGTATGTGATCTTTGCCTTTATCATCTCGGCGGCGCTGCTGTCCAAGACGACGGTCATTGACGATTGCATTGCCATTATCTTGTCCATATTCGGCCGTTTCAGAGGCGGCGCAGGATTTGTCGCTGTCATCGGCAGCTCTTATATGGGATCTCTGTCCGGCTCCGGTCCGGGCAATGTGGCAACCACCGGTGTGTTCACCATTCCGGCTATGATCCGCAGCGGCTTTCCGCCCCACCTGGCAGCCAATGTAGAGGCCCACGCCAGCACAATG
>JAGBVD010000160.1 GCA_017630495.1 Oscillospiraceae bacterium | reverse complement strand
TCTTTCTGTGTTTCACGTGAAACCCGGTAGGGGCAAATGTTTCGCGTGAAACATTTACGGTGCGGTGTTGTGAGTGTCTACCGTGTAGTTGCGGCCGGGGCGGTTGCTATCGGCTTGCGCATCCAGGGTGTGAAGGAGAAAAACTGCGGTGGCGCAAAGCAGGACCGACAGAATCGCAATGGTCACCGTGAGCCATCGGATCATCCGTTGTAAGTCCGCAATGGTTTGCGCTGGGGTGCGCTCTTCCCGTTTCCGGGCGGCCTTCTCTCCGGCAGCAGGACGGACAGGCAGAAGCACCGGTGTGCCGGGCGCTACCGGGTGTTTGGCCATTTGCTGTGTGCAATCATCGCAGAAGGTTTTACCGCTGTCGATTTCCACGCCGCATCTCAAACACTCCATAGCCCGCACTCCTTCATTATAATATAGTATATTTTACACCTTTTTTCTCCGTTCGTAAAGAGGGAAAAGGGAAGAAAAGAGCATTTTAAAAAATTTTTTCAAAACCTATTGACAGTCATATGACCATATGATACAATCAGGTTACCACAAAAAAAGGGGGGGGTGAAGCCTATGCAGTGGAGGATTCCCGGTACGGTTTTGGAAATTTCAAGGCAAGAGGCAGACCGTGTCCACGAACGGTTTTCAGCAATGTTTATGGCCGGCGGAATTGCATTGGGGCAGGTTTGCAGCATTACCGGATTGGAGCCATATACCGTGCAAAATTGGGTCAAACGGGGGTTTCTGTCCCCACCGCAGCAGAAGCGGTATTCCCTGCGGCAGCTTTGTCGTATCATAATCATCAATATGCTTAAGGGCGTTTTGCCTATGGAGCGCATCTGCGGCCTGCTTACCTATATTAACGGACAGCTGGATGACGAAAGCGACGATATGATCGACGATTCCTGGCTGTATTTTATGTTCTTGCGTTTGGCGGTCCGGGCAAAAGAGTTGGACCGGGCTCAACAGCAGGAAACCATCCTTGAAGAGGTGATGGCCGGCTATGAGGAGCCTGTTCCGGGTGCAAAGAAACAGGTACAGCAGGTGCTGCGGATTATGTTATTGGCGTATCTGGCTGCGCGGATGCAGCGGGAAGCAGAAAAACAGTTAGCGGAAATTGAAAGCAAGGAGGATAACAATGAACGAAAACGGAACATATCGTTGGAAGCCTGAAAACGGCAAGGATCTTTGGCTGGAATTCAAAAAATACGGCCGCATTGCACTGATCGTCGTAGTGGCAATCGTAGTTTTGATTGGGGCTTTAAGCTGTTTTTATACGGTTGACGATAAGCAGCAGGCGGTGGTCACCACTTTTGGCAAGGTGACGGATATTACCGACGCCGGCCTGCACTTTAAGCTGCCCTTCGGTATCCAGCAGGTGTATAAGGTGGATGTGAATGTCTATCAGAAGATCGAGCTGGGGTATACCACAGAGGCGGAAGATGAATATCTGGTCAATACCGACGAAAGCACTATGATCACCGGTGATTATAATATTGTAAATGTGGACTTCTTCGTGGAATACAAGATTTCCAATCCGGAGAAATACCTGTTTGCCTCCAGTGACCCGGAGCTGGTGCTGCGGAATCTGATTCAGAGCCAGGTGCGCAATGTAGTAGGCTCTACCTCGGTGGATGCGGTGTTGACCACAGGCAAGGAAAATATCCAGATGCAGGTAAAGGATTTGGTCTCCAAAATTCTGGAAGAGTACGATATCGGTTTGACCCTGGTGGATGTGCGGATTCAGGATGCGGAGCCGCCTACGCAGGAGGTTATTGAAGCATTTAAAGCGGTGGAAACGGCAAAGCAGCAGGCGGAAACGGTGGTAAACGACGCCAAAGCTTACCAAAATGCCAATCTGCCGGAGGCCCAGGCCAAGGCAGACAAACTGAAACAGAATGCAGAGTATTTAAAGCAAAAGCGTATCAACGAGGCGGTGCAGCAGGTGGCGATGTTCGATGCGATGTACAGCGAGTATAAACAGAACCCCCAGATCACCAAGAGCCGTATGTATTATGAGGCAATCAGCGAAATTCTGCCCGGTGTGAAGGTGTATATCAACACCGGTGACGGCTCCAATGTGGATATGCTTCTGCCGTTGGAATCCCTTGTAAAGAACCAGGGAGGTGAAAAGTGATGAAAAAAGGTATTATTATCGCAGCAATCGTACTGTTGGTGCTGATTGTGGTCGGCACCGGTTACTACTCCGTGCGGGAAGATCAGTATGCCTGTACTTTCCGCTTTTCAGAGATTGTGAACACCGTCGACCAGCCGGGCGTGCATTTTAAGATCCCGATGGTGGATTCGGTGAAATATTTCCCCAAGGCAACACAGTTTTATGACATCCCGCCTTCGGAGGTACTGACCTCTGATAAGCAGAATATGACCGTAGACTGCTATGTTTTGTGGAAGATCTCCAATCCCCAGCAGTTTTATCGGGCATTGGGCACAGCGCAAAAGGCAGAAGAGCGGCTGAATGCGATCACCTATAACGCACTGAAGACAGCAATGGGTACTTTGGCCCAGGCGGATATCATCAATATGAATGATGGCGCAGAGCGTAATAAGATTTACGAAAGCATCACAACGACTGTTGACAAGCAGGCGGGCACCTACGGTATCCATGTGGAGGATGTGAAGATCAAGCAGTTCGATTTGCCGGAATCTAACCTGAATGCGGTGTATTCCCGAATGATCTCCGAGCGTAAGCAGATGGCGGAAAAGTATACCGCTGACGGAAACTACGAAGCATCCATCATCCGTAATGATGTGGATAAGCAGGTCAATATTATTGTTTCCAACGCGGAGGCTGAGGCTGCCAAGCTGGAAGCCGCCGGCGAAGCGGAATATATGCGCCGCTTGGCAAAGGCCTACAACACCAAGGATAAAAAGGAATTCTATGAGTTCACTTTGGCATTGGATGCGTTGAAGAAGAGCCTTACCGGAGATGAAAAGACCGTGATTCTGGACAAAGATTCGGAACTGGCAAAGATCCTGACAGGACAATAAAAAAGAAAGGGAAGCGTTGGGCAACACCCCATAAGGAAGTAATGCCTGAAAAAGCATCTATTTTCGCCATACGGCGTTAAAAAAGCTGGAAATACACCAAGTATTTCTGCGCTCTTTTGCCTTGTCTGACGCAAATATCTGCCTTTTTCAGGTGCTATGCAGTTTTGAAGTGGTAACTTTTTTGATGAACAAATAACAAAATCACCGGAATACTGTCGTATTTCGGTGATTTTTTATGCAGTTAAGCGGAAAAGG
>JAGBVD010000159.1 GCA_017630495.1 Oscillospiraceae bacterium | reverse complement strand
CCCGAGGCCTCGTGGACCCGAACCAAGCGCGATACCAAACTTCGCCACACCCCGAAAGCTTTGTCATTATAAAGAAATTATTCGCGATTGTCAAGTACTTTAGGATGCATTTAACCGTCGCCAATCCCGTAAACTACAGCAGGAGGTATAAATATGGGATATCGAATTTATTATGGTGAAAATGTTATAAAGGAATACATTCCGGAGTCAAAAAACAGGTCTAATATTAAATTGTTATGGGTTTTAATCGTGTGCTGTGTATTTATATTTGCCTTTTCCAGGAATAAGGACACAATCATAAATTACCTCCTGCCGGGGAATAAGGAGGTCACGCGTGCTGCCATCAGTACATTTGCGGATGATTTGCGGCACGGCGAATCACTATCTGATGCAGCAGTTGCCTTTTGCCGGGAAATTATAGAAAATGCCAATATCCAGGATTAAGCTGACAGTTTCGCCGCAACTGTATTTATGGGGCGCAACTGTTTTATTGATTTTCCCTTTTGGATGGATCTGCGCCTGGGTGACAGCGGTAATTATCCACGAGTTCTTTCATTATACTGCATTGCGTTTGACCGACACACGAATATTGGAAATAGAATTTGGAGTTGGCGGTGCGAAGATGTATACAGAAGCAATGACCGGGAGCACAGAGCTTATATGCGCCCTTGCCGGCCCTTTTGGCAGTTTAATGTTACTGCTGTTTTTGCGACTGTTTCCTCATGTTGCAATTTGTGGACTGATACACGCTGTGTATAATTTATTACCGTTGTTTCCTCTTGACGGTGGCAGAGCGATGGTATGTTTGCTTCGAATGTTCAGAAAGGCAAGAAGCATTTATACGGTGATCAAAGTCGCTACTTTTCTTATATTATCGATATTTTCATTGCTGGCGCTACATTATAAACTGGGACCAATTCCTATTCTCTTCACGCTTATTTTGTTTTTAAGGACCGGAATGGAAAATCCACTTGCAAACAGACAAAAGTAATTGTAGAATAGTCAAAAGAATGAATGCAAGGGGAAACCTTTTATGACACAATTGTTACAAAGAATTCTTCCGACGGTACAAAAGCCTGCGCGCTATACCGGCGGTGAATATAACGAGGTTATCAAAAATAAAGAACAAGTGCGTGTGCGCGTTGCTTTCTGTTTTCCGGACACTTATGAGATCGGTATGTCCAATGTAGGAATGCGGATTCTCTATGGTGTGATGAATGAGATGGACGGCGTTTGGTGCGAGCGTGTATTTGCGCCCTGGGATGACATGGAAAAGCAAATGCGCGCCTACAATCTGCCGTTGTGGGCATTGGAGAGTCAGGATCCGGTGAAGGATTTTGACATGATTGCCTTTACCATTGGCTACGAAATGAGCTATACAAATATCCTGAATATGCTTATGTTGGCTGGAATTCCCCTTCGGTCAAAGGATAGAACAGAGCTCAAAAACATTGTGTTTGCCGGTGGCGTTTGTGCGTTCAATCCGGAGCCCTTCGCCGACTTTATCGACTTTTTTGCTCTGGGAGAAGGGGAAGAGGTCACTCCGGAAATTATCCGCTTATATGATCTGGCAAAGGCTGAGGGATGGACAAAGGATGCGTTTTTACTGCAGGTCAGTAAAATCCCCGGCATCTATGTTCCGTCATTTTATGAGCATTCATATAATGAGGATGGAACCATTCGGCAGATCATCGCCAAAGAAGGAGCGCCGACTGTAGTTACCAAACGCATTGTTGAAAATTTGGATGGAGCATATTTTCCCACTAAAATGATTGTGCCGTCTACTGAAATAGTACATGACCGGGCAAATTTGGAGCTGTTTCGCGGATGTATTCGTGGTTGTCGTTTTTGCCAAGCCGGTTTTTCCTGCCGACCGGTACGCAAAAAGAGTGCCGCAGTTCTGCTTAAACAGGCTGTTGAGCTTCTGGAGGATTCCGGACATAATGAGATCACACTTTCCAGTTTGTCCACATCGGATTATCGGGAACTGAAAGAACTGACTGATGAGATGATACCTTACTGCGAACAGCAGAAGATTCGCCTGTCTGTTCCGTCATTGCGCGCAGACAATTTTTCCCGGGAACTTATGCAGAAACTGCAGACCGTTCGAAAAAGCGGTTTGACATTTGCTGCGGAGGCCGGTACGCAGCGGCTTCGCGATGTTATTAATAAGAACTTGACGGAAGAAGAGATCCTTACCACCTGTGCGAATGCGTTTTCCGGTGGATGGAACAATGTAAAGCTCTACTTTATGCTGGGACTGCCTACGGAAACCGATGAGGATGTTCTGGGAATTGCGGAATTGGTGTTTAAGGTCATCAACACCTGGAAAGAGCATGCTTCCAACAAAAAACGCGGCCTGCGCATTCATGTTGCGACTGCGTACTTTGTACCCAAGCCGCATACGCCCTTTCAGTGGGAGAAGCAGATCACCCCGGATGAGTATTTACGCAGATGTCGATTGCTGAAGGATCATTTCTACTCCAAATCCATAGAATATAATTACCACGCGCCGGATTTAAGCCGATTGGAAGCTGTAATGGCCCGTGGTGACAGACGCTTGTGTAATGTGATTGAGAAGGCAGTACAAAACGGCGCCCGACTGGATGGATGGGATGAATTTTTCTCCTACCAGGCCTGGTTGGATGCCTTTGAAGCCTGCGGTGTGGATCCTGACTTCTACACAACCAGAGGCTACGGTACGGATGAGATTTTACCTTGGGACACTATGGATGTTGGCGTTACAAAGGAATTTCTTTTGCGAGAACGAAACCGTGCATATGAAGAAAAGGTTACACCGGATTGTCGCTATGGCTGTAGCGGATGCGGTGCGAATGCGCTTTTGAAGGAGGTCGGTTGCGATGCCTAGACTTCTTTTTGAAAAAAAGGGAAATGCTATCTGGGTATCTCATTTAGACCTGATGCGCATTTTTCAAAGAGCTTTTCAGCGGGCGAAATTACCCCTGAAGCATTCACAAGGCTTCAATCCCAGGCCGATGGTGTCCATTGCTCTGCCGCTCTCTGTCGGTGTTGACAGTGCTTGTGAGCTGCTGGATTTTGAATTGGATGGCTGTGCTGTTTCTTGCAATGAGATTCTGCAGGCTCTAAATCAAAATCTGATTTCCGGTATAGTCATTCGCGAGGTTTATGAGCAAGGAAGAAAAATTCGGGATTTGTCAGTGCTGCGCTGCTGTGTAACATTGGAGTATGACCAAGGTATTCCCAATGGTGCGAAGCAAGCCATAGAAAAGCTGTTCTCCCAGGAATCCTTGATTGTACCTAAAAAGACAAAAACAGGCTTGCAGGAACAAAACATTATCCCTATGATCCGCAGCCTGGAGCTGCAGCAGATCGATGATAACATATTGCAGTTGGATGCGTTTGTTTGCTGCCAGAATCCGACACTGAATCCGGCACAGCTTATATTGGCGATCTCCAGGTACTTGCCTGATTTGGAGCCGAATTTTAGTCGATGCAGCCGCGTTGAGGTTTTTGATGCGGATGGTAAGATTTTTCGATAAGGAAGGAAAATTATGGAAGTTAATCCCAATATCGTTTTGGAAGACTGTCCGATTTGCAGAGGCAGTGGTTTTGTTGTGCACGAAGGCGGTTGGAATGTTCAGGTAGAATGCTGCGACTGCAGCGCCCACACCGTTTATGTGGAATACAGGAATGACGAAGAGAAGAAAGAAGCGGAAAAGCGCGTTGCCATGCTCTGGAATATGGGAAAGGTTTTGAAGCAAGATTCCAACGGTTAAAAATTTTTCAAAATACAACAAAATAATGCTTGCTTTTTCCTGCGGTATGTGCTAATATACATTGGCGGTCCGCAGGACGCAAGCAAAATCCGGGTGTGGCGAAGTTTGGTATCGCGCTTGAATGGGGTTCAAGAGGCCTCGAGTTCGAATCTCGACACTCGGACCAAAGAAGCAGAAAGAGTAGCAGCTCTTTCTGCTTCTTTCTTTGTGTCGAGATTCGAACCATCAAATGCAACAGTCCGGTGGGGGGCGACCCGACCGGAAAATGCAAACGAATCTCGACACTTGGACCAATAAAAATAATCATACTGAATCCAGAAAAAAACAAAGGATTTTCCCTAAATTTTTCATAAAAAACACTTGATTTCCTTAAAATACCGTGTTATAATACATCGGTCTGAAATCAAGGTGAGTCCTCTGCGGTGCCGGGAACCATATCGCCGGATCGTAAACATCGTACGAACGCCTAATATTAAGGAGGACAATGATATGGATTTGGTAAAGGCTCTGTCCAGCCAGTACATGAAGGAAGAGCTGCCCGAAATGCGGGTTGGCGACACTGTTCGTGTTCATGTGCGGATCAAGGAAGGCTCCCGTGAGCGTATTCAGGTGTTTGAAGGCACCATCATCGCTCGGAAGCATGGCGGTATCGGTGAGACCATCACTGTTCGCCGCGTTAGCTACGGTGTTGGCTGTGAAAAGGTTTTCCCTGTTCACTCTCCCAATGTAGCTAAGGTTGAGACTGTTCGCCACGGTAAAGTTCGCCGTGCAAAGCTGTACTACCTGCGTAATCGCTTCGGTAAGGCTGCTAAGGTTAAGGAACAGGTTTAATCAAAATCGAATAAAAAAAGAGGGGAAACCCTCTTTTTTTATTGCCCAAAATTAAAATTTGGTGTATAATAACCAATGATATTAACTATAGAAGGAGGGGAGAGGTATGAACGAAGAAAAGCGCGGTCCTTTTTTGTCAAAAATTAAGGAATCCATTACGGAAGAAAAAAGCATTCACAGTGCTTCCAAAGTAAGAAGAAGTAATTTCTTGCTGTCGTATTTGCACGATCTTGTATTTCTGATTGCCGGTGTTTTGCTTTTCTTTTCGCTGCTGTTTCGTATTATTGTTGTTTCAGGCCCCTCAATGAAAAATACCCTTGTGGATGGCGACTGGCTTTTGCTGCTGGACAATGCGTTCTATCACGAATATGACCGTGGAGATATTGTTGTTATCAGTAAAAAAGCATATGACAACGGAACACCGATTATTAAGCGTGTGATCGCAACAGAAGGACAGACGGTGGACATCGATTTTGATGAAGGTGTAGTCTATGTGGATGGCCAGCCTCTTTCTGAAGAATACACGAATACACCTACCAATCTGGATGAAGGTGTAAAATTCCCTCTTGTTGTTGAGGAGGGGTGTCTGTTTGTGCTGGGAGACAACAGAAATGAATCGAAGGACAGCCGCAGTCCGGAAATCGGATTAATCGATTGCAGAGAAGTCCTTGGAAAAGCTGTTTTGCTTGTTTTCCCGGGAAATGAGAAGGGTGTGCTAGAAAGGGAATTCTCCAGAATCGGAGGGATATCATAATGGACAACAAACAGATGAATATTCAGTGGTATCCCGGTCATATGACAAAAACCCGCCGCCAAATTGAAGCAGACTTGAAGTTGGTGGATGCTGTTTGTGAAATTGTCGATGCAAGAATTCCTGTTTCCAGCAGAAATCCCGATATTGATGCAATTTGCGGGAATAAACCGAGAATCATCGTATTGAACAGAATGGATCTGGCTGATCCGGACGCGACAAAAGTTTGGTTGGAGTATTTCCGTAAGAAAGGCATTGCGGCGGTTGCTACTGATTGCAAGAGCAAGAAAGGTGTTTCCGGCTTTCAACCGACTGTGCGCAATGTGTTAAAAGAAAAGATCGAACGGAACGCTGCAAAGGGTATGAACAAGCCTGTTCGGGTTATGATTGTCGGTATCCCCAATGTGGGTAAGTCTACCTTTATCAATCAGATATCAGGCCGCAAAGGTGCAAAAGCGGAAAATCGCCCCGGTGTTACCCGGGGTAAGCAGTGGGTGACAGTAGATAACGGCTTGCTGCTGTTGGATACTCCCGGTATTTTGTGGCCGAAGTTTGAAGACCCTATGGTTGGTATGATGCTGGCCTTCACCGGTGCAGTAAAGGAAAATGTAATTGATGTGGAAGAATTGGCCTGCCATTTGATGGAGCATATGCTTAAGTATTATCCTCAGGCCCTTGAGAGCAGATATGCAGTTACAGCACCTATGCAGACACCGGGCTATGAGTTAATGGAAATGGCTGGCAGAAAGCGCGGTTATTTGATTTCCGGTGGCGAGATTAATACTGAAAGAATGGCAAAGGTGCTTTTGGATGAGTACCGGGCCGGTAAATTGGGTAAATTTACATTGGAAATGCCGGAGGAAACGCAATGAGCCAGGAAAATATGTGGGAGTTTGAGGAAAAGTATTTCGCACAGAATATTCAAATTGTATGCGGTGTTGATGAAGCCGGTCGCGGACCTTTGGCAGGACCGGTCTGTGCTGCAGCAGTGATTCTGCCGCCGCATGTTGAAATTCCCGGCCTTAATGACAGCAAGAAACTTACTGACAAACGGCGTAGAGAACTTGCACCGATTATCAAAGAGTGCGCCATCGCATATGGAATTGCCTTTGCCGATGAGAAGGAAATTGATGAAATTAATATTCTCCAGGCAACTTTTCTGGCAATGGAGCGTGCTGTCTCCCAGCTTGCAGTGAAACCGGAGATATTGTTAATTGACGGGAATCGGGAAAGGGATTTCCATATTCCCGTGGAAACCATTATCAAAGGCGACAGTCGAAGCGCAAGTATTGCGGCTGCTTCCATATTGGCCAAGGTTACCAGAGATGACTATCTGCTGGAAATGGCGCAGCAGTATCCTGAATACGGATTTGATATACATAAAGGTTATGGAACAAAAGCCCACTATACAGCGATTGAGAAATATGGCCCCTGTCCGATTCACCGGATGACGTTTTTGAAGAAATTTTATGGGACGAAATAATATTACTGGCGCTTGGGGAGAATCTGTTGCGGCACAATTTTTGGTGAAGAAACGCTATAAATTGGTCGCAGCGAATTATTCCTGCCGCTTTGGTGAGATTGATTTGATCGTCGCAAACAAGGAGTTCCTTGTATTTGTTGAAGTCAAGCTTCGAAAATCAGCAAAATTTGCCCGTGCCGCTGAATATGTGGATGTTTTTAAACAGAACCGACTTCGTACGACAGCGGAACTTTATCTGTCGGAAAATCCTACAGAACTGCAGCCGCGATTTGACGTAATTGAAATATACGCTCCGGATGGAATAGCAACCAAAAAACCTGAAATCTATCACTTGGAGGATGCATTTGCTTGAATATTTCGGTTTTTGATTTACACTGCGATACCACATTTGCACTTTTGGGTGAAAATTTTCAATCGTGTGGCAGTTTAAAGCAAAACAAAGGACATATTGATTTGCAGCGCGCCGGGAATCTGACCGGTTATGCCCAATGCTTTGCTTGCTTTACGACGGAACCAAACGATGAGATTCCGGTGCCGTCTGTCGATATTTTTGAGAGAGAGCTGGCCACTTTTCAGCGGGAAATTGAACGAAATTCCGATGTCATCCGGCAGGCCTATTGTGCCGATGACATTATCCAAAATAGTGAGCAGGGCATTATGTCTGCAATCCTGACCATTGAAGGGCCTGCCGGTTTTGGATATGACCCGGAACTGCTGGAAGATCTATATCATGTCGGCTTTCGTATGAGCACCTTGGGATGGAATGAAAAGAATCCCCTTACGGGTTCCTGCAAGACCGGGGAAGGACTGACGGACTTGGGCCGGGAATATATTCGCCAGGCCCAGAAGCTTGGTATGATTATCGATGTCAGCCACATTAGTGATGAAGGCTTTTGGGATATCATGAAAGCAACCCAGGCACCGATTGTGGCATCCCACTCCAACAGCCGCGCCAAGTGGAATGTTGGGAGAAACCTGACGGACGATATGTTCCGGGCTATTTGTGAAACCGACGGCGTTGCAGGTATCAATTTATATTCTGAATTTCTTGGCGTTCATCCTTCGATTGATACGATTTGTGACCATGTTTTTCATTTTATGGAGATGGATCCGGAAGGGACCCATATTTCCCTTGGTGGTGATTTGGATGGCTGCGAAACGCTTCCGGAAGGATTTGAGGGAATTCAGGATTATCCTAAGTTGGCACAGCGTCTTCTGGACCGTGGCTTGGATGAAAAGATTTTGCAAAATATCTTTTGGAATAATGCATTAGGAGTGATGAAAAAATGCTCTACATAACGACAAGAAGCGATCGTGATGCTTTTACAACCCATAGAGCGCTGTCAGAAGACATTGCTCCGGATGGCGGGCAATATGTTCCTTTTACTGCACCGAGGTATTCTCCGGAGGAAATTGCAGCATTAAAAGAAAAATCTTTTAGTCAAGCAGTTGCGGATTTTTTGAATTATTTTTACAGCGCAAAGCTCACTGCATGGGATGTGGATTTCACCATTGGCAGAAATGCGGCAAAGCTGATTTGTATGAATCACAGAATTGCAATTGCAGAGCTTTGGCACAATCCCAGGGGCGATTTTGCCTACACTGTAAGCAGCTTATATAATAAGATCTGCAATGAAACCGTGATGACAAAAATCCCGACTCAGTGGTTTGTGATTTCGGTCAGGATCGCTGTTCTTTTCGGCATTTATGGGGAATTGCTTCGCAATGGAGCTGTTTCTGCAGGATGTGCTTTTGATGTTTGCGTTGGAGATCACGATCTTTCTGCATTCATTGCCTCCTGGTATGCCAGAAGCTACGGCTTACCAATTGGGAAAATTATCTGTGCCGTCAATGAGGAAAGCTCTTTGTGGGATTTTATACACAGGGGCACTTATGCGCCTGACCAATCCGCTGTTTCTAACATTGAGCGACTGATTCACGGAACACTTGGCTTTGATCAAGTCCGTATGTTCCTGTTGAAAAAAGATGACAATAAGAATTATTTACTGGATGAGGAGCATTTGCAGCTGCTAAATTCCGGTTTATTCTGCTGTGTTACCAGCAAGGCGCGTATTGCATCTACAATTAACAGTTTGTATAGAAGCAACAGTTATATCACTGACGAAAATACAGCTTTTTGCTATGGCGGTCTGCAGGACTACAGAGCAAAAACCGGTGAAAGCACTCTTACACTGCTGCTTGCTGAACGGACACCTTTGGCAGATGCAGATTCTGTTTCATCAGCAACCGGTATCGCAAAAGACAGTCTCACAAAGTATATTAACTTTTCCTGATAAAGGAGATTACGATGGCCTTATATGCAATTGGTGACCTCCACCTAAGCCTGGGCGCACCAAAGCCAATGGATGTATTTGGCGGAACTTGGGTAGGGTACATGGACAAGCTGAGAGATGGCATGTCCGTATTAATGCCAGAGGATACAGTTGTGATTCTTGGTGATATTTCATGGGCATTGGGCCTGGAGGAAGCAAAAGCGGATTTTGCCTGGATTAATGAAATTCCCGGTAGAAAAATCATACTGAAGGGAAATCACGACTATTGGTGGAGCACCAAGAAAAAATTTGATAAATTCTGCGCTGCAAATGGTTTTGAAAATCAATTTATATTAAATAACAACTGTTATCAATATGGCGATTGGGCGATTTGTGGCACAAGAGGTTGGTTTTTTGAGGAAGAAAAAAGCGGTCAGCATGATGAAAAGGTTTTTAAGCGCGAATTAGGCAGATTAGAAACCTCTTTGCAGTCTGCGGGTGACCTTAATAAACTGGTTTTTCTACATTATCCACCGCGGTATAAAGGTTATGAATGTTCTGAAATTTTAGAGCTTTTGAAGAAATATGATGTTCGTTATTGTTTTTATGGCCATCTCCACGGTGCAAGCCATGGACTTGCATTGGAGGGGCTATGGGATGGTATTGAATATCGCCTGGTTGCTGCGGATCGGCTCGATTTTAAGCCTTACAAAGTTGTAGAATAAAAAATATAAGAAAAGAGTAGACATTTCCGGCTTTTTTTGTTAAAATAAATCGGATATAAAATTTGAAATAAATCTGCTGCTTTCAGCGGGATTTAGGGAGGACAAAAATATGAATATCAAAAACATTGAGAAAAAGGGTAACGAGGCTACCATTGTTGTGGAAATCGACAAGGAACTGATGGAATCCGGTGTCAACAAGGCATATATGAAGGCACGGAAGAACATTGTTCTGCCCGGTTTCCGTAAGGGTAAAGCACCCCGGAAGATGATTGAAGCAATGTACGGCGCTCACGTATTTTACGAAGATGGCCTGGAGGAAATCTTCCCCGAGGTTTATGAGTTTGCTGTGATCGGCCAGGAAGTTAAGGCCGTTGGCCGTCCCAGCCTGACCGATATGGACATCAGCGAAGATGGCATCGTTACCATCACTCTGACTACCGAGACATATCCTGAGGTTACTTTGGGCGACTACAAGGGCCTGAAGATGAAGAAGGAAGCAGTTAAGATCACTGACGAGCAGGTTGAAGCAGAGCTCGACCGTATGGCACAGAACGTCGCCTCTACCGAGACTGTTGAGCGTGCTGCCGAGATGGGCGACACTGCAAACATCGACTTTGAAGGTTTTGACAATGGCGTTGCTTTTGACGGCGGTAAGGGCGAAAACTTTGATCTGAAGCTGGGCTCCGGCTCTTTCGTTCCCGGCTTTGAGGAGCAGGTAGTCGGCATGGCTGCCGGCGATGAGAAGGACATT
>JAGBVD010000158.1 GCA_017630495.1 Oscillospiraceae bacterium | reverse complement strand
CTCTATGGACCATAAGCGTGTTGGCGACAATGACACCGGCTTAAACACCGGCGGTATGGGTACAATTGCACCCAATCCCTATTACACAGCTGAAATTGCCGATGAGTGCATGGAAAAGATTTTCCTGCCCACTATTCAGGCAATGAATGCAGAAGGTCGGACCTTTAAGGGCTGCCTATATTTTGGCTTGATGCTGACACCCAACGGTCCGAAGGTGATTGAGTATAACTGCCGCTTTGGTGATCCCGAGACACAGGTAGTACTGCCGTTGATGCAAAGCGATCTTTTGACTGTTATGCAGGCTACCACTAATGGTACATTAGCCCAAACAGAAGTAAAATTCTCTTCCAAATATGCCTGCTGCGTGGTTACTGCCTCCGGCGGATATCCGGAAGCCTATGAAAAGGGCCACGAGATCACTTTTACACAGGAAGCAGAGGAGCACACCTTTGTTGCCGGCGCGAAGCTGGAAAACGGCAAGCTTGTGACTTCCGGTGGTCGCGTTACCGGTACGACTGCAGTTGCGGATACATTGCAGGATGCTGTTAATGACGCATATCGCATTGCTGACGGAGTACAGTTTAAGAAAGCTTATCGCAGAAGTGATATCGGTCAACGCGGACTGGCAGCACTTCGATAAGGAGGGAATCCTATGGTTTATCGTGTATATGTTGAGAAGAAACCCGGTCAGACCCACGAAGCAGACAGTCTGCTGAAGCAGGTTCGGGATTTTTTGCAAATTGACGGACTTGCATCTGTTCGTGTGCTTAACCGCTATGATGCAGAGAATATTGAAAAGGAACTGTTTGACTATGCAGTCAACACAGTGTTTTCTGAGCCCCAGGTGGATGATGTTACATACGACTTGCCGGAAGTACAAATCGTATTTGCTGTAGAACCTCTGCCCGGTCAGTACGACCAGAGAGCAGACTCTGCTGCACAGTGTATTCAGATCATTTCCCAGGGTAACCGTCCCACCATCCGCACTGCGAAGGTCTATGTTCTTTCCGGAAACATTACCGAAGAGAATTTGGCTGCCATTAAGGCCTATGTGATCAACGCGGTGGAGAGCCGCGAAGCAGCCCTGGAAAAACCGGAGACACTGGCGGTAGATTATGTGATTCCGGAGAAAGTTGCAACGGTGGATGGCTTTATTTCTTTGGATGAAAAGGGTCTGGAAGCACTTTTGGAGAAGTTGGGACTTGCTATGGATCTGGATGATCTGAAGTTCCTGCAAAACTATTTTGCAAAGGAAGAGGGCAGAGATCCTACAATTACAGAAATCCGCGTGGTGGATACCTATTGGTCTGATCACTGCCGGCATACCACATTCTCCACCCATTTGGATGATGTGCAAATTCACGACGCAGCCGTTGCCGAAGCGTATAAGCGTTATCTGGCAGCGCGTGTTGAGGTTTACGGTGAGGAGAAGGCTGCTGCCCGACCCCAGACCTTGATGGATATTGCCACAATTGGCGCAAAGACTTTGAAAAAGCGCGGACTGCTGCCGGAACTGGATGAGAGTGAAGAAATCAATGCGTGCTCCATTCACGTAACTGCAAAGGTCAATGGTGAAGATCAGGATTGGCTGCTGATGTTCAAAAATGAGACCCACAACCATCCCACCGAGATTGAGCCCTTCGGCGGCGCGGCAACCTGTATTGGCGGTTGTATCCGCGACCCGCTGTCCGGTCGTGCCTATGTCCATCAGGCTATGCGCGTAACCGGCGCAGGTGATCCCCGCAAATCCTTGAAAGAAACGCTTCCCGGCAAGCTGCCCCAGCGTAAGCTGTGTCAGACAGCTGCTGCCGGCTATTCCTCTTACGGCAACCAGATCGGTCTTGCAACCGGCCATGTTGCTGAACTGTATCACGAGGGTTATGTGGCAAAACGCCTGGAGTGTGGAGCTGTTGTTGCCGCTGCGCCGGCTTATAATGTTCGTCGTGAACGACCGGCACCCGGCGATGTAATTGTCCTTCTGGGCGGCCGTACCGGCCGTGACGGCATTGGCGGCGCAACCGGCTCCTCCAAGAGCCACAATATGAAATCCTTGACCACAATGGCATCTGAGGTTCAGAAGGGCAATGCCCCCGAGGAACGAAAGATCCAGCGCCTGTTCCGCAACAGCGAGGTTACACGCCTGATTAAGCGCTGCAACGACTTTGGCGCAGGCGGTGTATCTGTTGCAATTGGCGAATTGGCAGATGGATTACAGATCGACCTGGACGCCGTTCGGAAGAAGTATGACGGCTTGGATGGTACTGAACTGGCCATCTCCGAGTCCCAGGAACGTATGGCTGTTGTTGTGGCTGCGGAAGATGCGGATGTGTTTATTGCTTACGCACAAAAGGAAAATCTGGAAGCCTACCGTGTTGCTGTTGTTACCGAGGAAGCGCGGATGGTTATGCGTTGGAAGGGCAATGTGATTGCGGACCTTTCCCGGGATTTCTTGAACACAAACGGTGCAATTAAGCACGCTGATGTGCTTGTAAATGAGAAGGACCTTACGCCCCTCGCAAAGCCGGTGTTTAACTCCTTGAAGGAGATGGCATCCAGCCTGAAGACCGCTAGTCAGCGCGGTTTGGTGGAGCGCTTTGACGCCACCATCGGCGCAGGCTCTGTACTGATGCCCTTTGGCGGCAAGACACAGTCTACACCTGCCCAGGCTATGGCAGCGCAGCTGCCGGTCCTGCCCGGTCAAGTAACCGAGCAGGGTAGCCTCTTTGCCTGGGGCTGCGATCCGGACTGCTTATCTGTTGATCCTTATACCGGCGCTCACGCAGCCGTGTACAGCTCTGTTGCAAAGCTGGTGGCTGCAGGCGCAGATTATAAGAAGGTTTATTTGACACTGCAGGAGTTCTTCGAGAAACTGAAAACAGAACCTACCCGCTGGGGTAAGCCTTTTGCTGCGCTTCTTGGCGCACTGGATGCGCAGCTGGAGCTGGGTGCTGCAGCTATCGGCGGTAAGGATTCTATGTCCGGTACATTCCTGGATAAGGATGTTCCTCCCACGCTGATCTCTTTCGCAATCGCGCCTGTTGAAAAGTCTGATGTGTTGAGCCCTGAGTTTAAGCATGCCGGACATCCGGTGTATCTGTTCGCACCTACCCAGAATACTGCACAGAGCCAAAAGATGGCTTGGGAAAACTTCTACGACCTTCATAAACAGGGCAAGGTGAAGGCCGCCTGGGCTGTGGAGAATGGCTTGGGTGAAGCCGTTATGAAGATGTCCTTTGGCAACCGTATCGGCTTTGCTTCCTGCAAGGATTTGGCTGACCAGTGGCATATTGCTTCTATGTGGGGTTTTATCGTTGCTGAGCTTACAGAAGAGATTCAGATTCCCGGTGCAATGAAGATTGGTGATACTATCGCTGACGAGAAGATCGTTCTGGGTGGCGATAGCGCAACTATCGAGGAACTGTATGCACTAAATACTGCTACCTTGGAGGGCGTGTATCCCACACAAACTGTGGAGACGGATAAGAAGATCACAGCCTTTGAAGCTACCGGCGCGTTCACAGCAGCGCCTGCCATTAAGGTAGCGAAGCCTAAGGTTTTGATTCCCGTGTTCCCCGGCACCAACTGTGAATTTGACTCTGCCCGCGCAGTAATGGCATCCGGTGGTGAAGCAGAAATTGCAGTTATCCGCAACCTGACAGCAGACGATGTTGCCCAAAGCGTGGAAAAAATTGCCGGACTGATCGCCGAAAGTCAAATGATCTTTATTCCCGGTGGTTTCTCCGGTGGCGATGAGCCGGATGGTTCTGCAAAGTTTATTACTGCATTCTTCCGCAATCCTGCAATCAAGGAGCAGGTCAGCAAACTGCTGGATGATCGGGGTGGCCTGATGTGTGGTATCTGTAACGGCTTCCAGGCGCTTATCAAACTTGGTCTTGTGCCTTACGGTAAAATTATCGACACCGATGAAAACTGCCCCACATTGACCTTTAACACCATCGCACGGCACCAATCCCGCATTGTTCGCACCCGGATTGCTTCCAATAAGTCTCCCTGGTTGAAGCTTATGAATGTGGGCGACATCGTTAATGTGCCTATTTCCCATGGCGAAGGTCGGTTCTTTGCAAGTGAGGAGCTGGCGTTGCAGCTTGCCGCTAACGGACAGATCGCTACACAGTATGTGGATCTGAACGGTCAGCCTACAATGGAGGCGGACTTCAATCCCAACGGCTCTCTGTTTGCCATTGAAGGTATTACATCTCCCGATGGCAGAGTCTTTGGTAAGATGGGCCACAGCGAGCGTATTGGCGACGGTCTTTATAAGAATGTTCCCGGTAACTATGATATCGGTATGTTCCGGGCCGCTGTTCAGTATTTCAAATAATGACTGACAGATAAAAAATCTTCCCTTCTGCTGCGCAGTATGATATACTGACGGCAGAAGGGATTTTTTTGAGGTGATATTATGGAAATGTTCATTGAACCGCAAAAACGGCTGCCTGTTTATGGAAGCTATGATACTGTTGTAGCAGGCGGCGGTTTTGCCGGTGTAGCTGCTGCCTTGGCAGCTGCCAGAGGTGGTAACCGGGTCCTTCTTTGTGAAAAGATGTTTGTGTTAGGTGGTTTGGGAACAGCCGGCTTGGTTACCATTTATTTGCCGCTATGTGATGGTAAAGGTCATCAACTTTCCTTTGTCATAGCAGAAGAACTGTTAAAGGCTTCCATTGCAGATGGGTATGAAGCGAGCTACCCAAAGGCATGGCTGGAAAACGGCAGTTTGGAGGAGCGGATTTCCCATCG
>JAGBVD010000157.1 GCA_017630495.1 Oscillospiraceae bacterium | reverse complement strand
TATGATCCCGGCGCTGAAAAACGCAGAGTTTGTCCGCTACGGTGTGATGCACCAAAATACATTCCTGCAATCGCCCAAGCTTCTGGACAGATTCTATGCAGATCGGAGAAATCCGTTGGTAGCCTTTGCCGGACAGATGACCGGTGTGGAAGGCTATGTGGAAAGTGCCGCTTCCGGCTTTTTGGCAGCCGTCGCCATGGCCGCCAAGGTCCAGGGAAAGACACCGGTGGAATTCCCCCAGGAGACTGCCATTGGCGCACTGGGTCTTTACATCAGTGATGAGCGACTGGATAACTTCCAGCCGATGAATATCAATTTCAGCATTATCACTCCGCTGCAGCAGCGGATCAAAAAGAAGGCAGAAAAGAACCTTGCCATCGCCAATCGGTCTTTGCAGATCATTGACGATCTTGCGGCGCAGGGTATTTGACAGAAAGAAGGTGCATTATGAAGATTATTCTTGACGCAATGGGCGGCGACCACGCTCCGGAAGCACCGGTATTGGGTGCGATCCAGGCGGCAAAAGACTTCGGCGCACAAATTACCCTGGTGGGTAAAGGGGAAGAAATCCTGGAGGTTATGCGCAAACACGGCATTGAGAACCTGCCGGAAGGTATGGAGATCGCCAATGCCGAGGATGTGGTGGATATGCACGACGATCCTGCCTCCATTGTCCACAAGCGGAAAAACTCCTCTATGGTCATCGGTCTGAAAATGCTGGCCGACGGAGAGGGAGATGCCTGCATTTCCGCAGGCAGTACCGGCGCACTGCTCACCGGTGCAACACTGCTTGTCAAGCGTGTTAAAGGCATCCGTCGGGCGGCTATGGGCCCGGTTATGCCCAATAAAGCCGGGGGCAAGACGGTCATTTTGGACTGTGGCGCCAATGCCGAATGCACACCGGAGTTTTTGCTCCAGTTTGGTATTGTGGGCAGCCTATATGCCAAGAAATACTTGGGTGTGGAAAATCCCAAGGTTGGCCTTTTGAATATCGGCACCGAGGACTCTAAGGGCACCGATCTGCAAAAGCAGGCCTACGGGCTGCTGACCGATGCGGCGCAAAAGGAGCTTTTGAATTTCGTAGGCAATGTGGAAGCTCGGGATGTGCCTTTGGGCGCAGTGGATGTGGTGGTCTGCGACGGCTTTGCCGGCAATGTGCTTTTAAAATCCATTGAGGGTACTGCAATGTTTATGGGCAGCCTTATGAAGCGTAAGATCTTCAAGCGTAACATCTTCTCTATGATCGGCTATCTTTTCTGCAAGCCGGGTGTGGACGAGGTTATGAAAATGCTGGACTACCGGGAAATCGGCGGCACCCAGTTTTTGGGTATCAAAAAGCCGGTAATCAAAGCCCACGGCTCTTCCGATGCACTGGCTTTCCGTAATGCGGTAAAGCAGGCAATGGATGCGGCGAACAGCGACATCTCTGCAGAATTGGAGCAGACACTGGCAATAATCAAGGAGACAACCAATGATTAAGGATCTGGAAACAGCCATCGGCTACCGGTTTCAAAATATCACACTTCTGAATAATGCCTTGACCCATTCTTCCTACGCAAACGAGTACTGGCACGACAGCCTGAAAAGTAACGAGCGTATCGAGTTTTTGGGCGACTCCATTTTGGGTATGGTGGTGGCGGAATATCTGTATAAGAATTTTCCCGACCGTCCGGAGGGTGAGCTGACCCGGATGCGCGCCGATATGGTTTGTGAGCTGGCTTTGGCGGTGGTTGCAAACCGGGTGGAGCTGGGACAGCATTTGCTTTTGGGACACGGTGAGGAGCAAAACGGCGGCCGCTACAGAGCCTCCATTTTGGCCGATGCGGTGGAATCCGTCATTGCTGCTATTTTCCTGGACGGCGGTATCGTGGCGGCAAAGGCCTTTATTGAGAAATTCATTCTCTGTGATGTGCCGGAAACCAAGCTGCACAATGTGGACTATAAGACTACCTTGCAGGAACTGGTCCAGCAGAAGAAAAATCAGGTGCTGACCTATTCTTTGATAGGCGAGTCCGGACCGGACCACGATAAGCGGTTTACCGTTGCGGTCTCCGTCAACGGAGAAATCGTTGGACAAGGCGAAGGCAGCAGCAAAAAGCGGGCCGAGCAGGAAGCTGCCCGGGTGGCGGTTGAAAAGTTAAGTAAATGATAAAAACCGATGCAGTTTATTCTGCATCGGTTTTTGCATATTCTGTCCGTTTGGGCACACCCTAATTTTGGAGGGATGGATATGACGGAAAAGGAATATGGGAAATTGGTGCAAAGCATGGCGCCCAAATCGCCCATTTTGAAGGATTGTATCAATGCTTTTTGGATCGGCGGCTTGATCTGCGCCATTGGACAGCTGATCTTAAACGGCTATACCGCTTTAGGCCTTGACAAGACCGATGCGGGTACAGCCACCTCAATGTCACTGATCTTCCTTTCTGCGCTGCTTACCGGCCTGAGCCTTTACGATAACATCGCCAAGTACGCAGGGGCAGGCACACTGGTACCCATTACCGGCTTTGCCAATTCCATCGCCGCCCCGGCCGTGGAATTCAAAACCGAGGGTTTTATCCTGGGCGTCGGCGCAAAGATGTTCACAATAGCGGGGCCTGTTATTGTGTATGGCGTTTCTGCGTCTGTGGTTTACGGCCTGATTTATTGGCTTGCTACTTGTGTTTTCTAAAGGCCAAGTGAGGGCGATACAAAATGTCCCGGAATTGGTATTATACCAATTCCGGGATTCTTCATCTCAGTCTTTGTTTTAGATCCAGTATTCTTTCTTCAATCAGTTGGATCGTTTTCAGGAATGCAGCATCACTTTTACCTGTGGGGTCTTCCAGACCCCAATCCTCTCGATGGGAGCAGGGGAGGTACGGACATTGAACATTACAGCCCATAGTGATGACAACATCCATTTGCGGGATATCAGAAAGGAGCTTACTGTACTGCGTGGCTTCCATATCGATGTTATGGACTTGCTTCATCAGCCGCACGGCATCCTGGTTGATCTGTGGCTTGGTTTCCGTTCCGGCAGAATAACTCTCAAACACATCGCCTGCCAGCTTCTTTCCCAGGGCTTCAGCAATCTGGCTGCGACAGGAATTATGGACACAAATAAAGGCTACTTTCTTCATTGCGTTCCTCCGAAGAACGGGCAGAGTTTTCCGATACACTGATTATTCTGGCGGCTCCGTGAGCATACAGGTATTTCTTTTTCCATATGGACATCCAAATGCTCTGCAACAAAATCGATTGCGGCAAGAATGGACAAATAGGAATCTCGCTTGCAGCACCGGGGACCACCGTTTTTGCCGATGCTATCCAGTGCTTTTGCGGTCATCTGATTGCTCAGTCCCCAAGGTTTTGCTGCCAGGGGCGTGGAATCTGTCGCAATTGCCACAAACTGTCCTGCACTGACACCGGCACCACAAGCGCCCCAGAATCCGCAGGCACCGCCGGGAACTGCTTTGCCGCGACGGTACATTTCGTGCAGTGCTTTGGGAAGATCAACATCTCCACCGGCATTTTTATATGCCGTCAGCAGTGCCGCTCCTACCATCACATGATGCTCCGGACCGTGCATATGGCAAAAAGGCATCGCCATCATCTTATCCAGAATCGCCATCGGGTCACGGGAGGTTTCTGAAAGACACAGACCAAAGATGCTGTCCATTCCCTGTGTATGACATTCACTGCATATGTAATGACCAGCCACACAGCGAGTCTTGCTCAGTTCCTTTTTGTGGCAGATAGCACACTCCATCATTTCGTCTTCTGACAAATATTCAAGTTTTGCTTTGCAGATCAAACATTCTTCGTGCATACACACCACCTCACATTCGCTCATTATACCACACTGCTGTTTTAATGTAAATATTATTCAAAATTGGGTCCTAATAGAACACGAATATATGGGTCCTAAGTTGACACAAGCAGAAGGTTTCATCCTGGGCGTCGGTGCAAAAATGTTCACAATAGCAGGTCCCGTCATCGTGTATGGCGTTAGTGCAAGTGCTGTGTACGGCTTTGTCTATTGGATTTGCCAACTGTTCAAATAAGAAAAGGGCAGCCCTCTGGGCTGCCCGCTTTGGTTGCAGATAGAATCTTCTCGCTTATAACATGTCTTCTTTATATACCGCTCTTGCACCGCCGATGAACTTTGGGCGTGTACGCGCAGCAAGCACCATGGCTGCGCCTATGGTGTTGTTTGTGAGCCTCAACGGTACGGCAACCTTCTTCAAATGCATTCCGATGAAAGTAAAACCAATATCAAGTCCTGCGTCTGCTTTGATCTCCTCCACCGCCACGGGATCGTCGAAACCTGCATATGCCTTGGTGGCCAAAGAACCGCCCGCCTTGGGTTGGGGAATCACATTTACCGGTTCTGAAAACGGCACTGCCTTGCGCTCTGTAATGATTGCACGGTTCAGATGTTCGCAGCACTGTATGGCAAGGAACAGACCTTTGTTCTTTGTGTAATCGTGAAGCGCCTCGAATATTTCCCCGGCTACATCAGGGTTTGAGTTTGTTCCGATTTTAGAACCAACCACCTCACTGGTAGAGCAACCGACCACCACAATATTGCCACTCTGGAGTTTGGCTTTCTCACAAAGCTCTGCAATAGCAGCTTTTGTCTGTTTGTAAATGGATGAATGCATAACAACACCTCACTTTGTTTTATTATACCATAAAAAGCTTTTAAAGCAAATCAATTTTAAAGACAAAAAGGCTTGACCGTTCGGTCAGGCCTTTTTTAGTTCTCTGTCGAAATTGTGGATCCAGTCTGCTGTGAAGAAATAGATCAAAAATATGATACTGCTGCAGGCCCAGGTGATGGGGTATACCCAGGAGACGGTTGTCAGCTCGTTGACGAATTTCAACGCGACCGTTACATAGGTCATTCGCAGCGCACACCAGCAACCCAGCATCACAAACATCGGCACAGTGGCTTTGCCTGCGCCGCGCATCACGCTGGCGATGCAGTGGGAGAGGGCAAGCAAGCAGTAGAAAAGGCTGATGGTGCGCATATGCCGCACACCGTAGTCGATAGCCTCTGCAGAATCTGTAAACAGACCGATCAGTTGAGGTGCGAAAAGGTAGGAAAGCAGGCCAATTATCTCTGCCATAGAGCAGCTGCACACGACACTGAAGGCAACGCCTTTTTTAACCCGGGCGTGTTGTCCTGCACCAAGATTCTGACCGACAAAAGTGGACAGTGCCTGGGTAAAGCAAAGCACCGGCAAGAAGGCAAAGCCTTCCAGTTTGGAATAGGAGCCGCAGCCGGCCATAGCGGCTTTGCCGAAGCTGTTAATGTTGGTCTGTACCACCACATTGGCCAGGGCGATGACGCTGTTTTGCACACCGGAAGGCACACCGTAGCGCAGGATCTGCACTAGACTTTGCTTGTGGAAGCGAATTTTACGAAAGCATACCCGGTAGGGCGCATCAACCTTTAAAAGGTGCAGAAGGCACAGCAATGCGCTGAAACCCTGGGAAATGGTGGTGGCGATGCCGGCAGAGCCGACGCCCAGGCCCAGACCGGCTACAAAAACCATATCCAAAACCACATTGAGTATGCTGGAAAACAGCAGATAGTAGAGGGGGTGCTTGCTGTTGCCTACAGCGTGAAGAATGCCTACCAGAATGTTATACATAACCGTGAAAATCGCACCGTAGAAATAACAGCGGAAATAGCTGATGGATTGGGGGAGGACCTCCTTCGGGGTGTTCATCCACTGCAAAATGACAGGGGTAAAGGCAACACCCACAACGGTCAGAAGCACACCTACCACCAGACCCAGGGCAATGGCGGTGTGGATGGCTTTTTCCATGGTGTTATAGTCTTTCGCACCAAAGGTCCGGGCGATCAACACACCGGCACCCATAGAAAGGCCCTGGAAAAAGCTGACCATCATAAAGGACAGATTTCCGGAGGAACTGACGGCTGCCAATGCATTGTCATCGATGTAATTGCCGACGCACCAGGCATCGAATGTGTTATATAACTGCTGCAGCACATTGCCCAGGAAAACCGGCAATGCAAAAAGCAGGATCACTTTCCAGATAGGCCCTTGGGTAAGAGAATGTTGTTTGGAAACCACAGTGAAACCTCCTTTGCTTGCGAACTGGAGTAATTATAGCACAGTAAAAATGCAAAGTAAATTTACATTTTGAAAATCTTATGACTTTCGGCATACTGGGAGGGGGTAATGCCGTTTTTCTTTTTAAACTCCCGGGAAAAATGGTAAATGCTGGAAAAGCCGCAGTTTTCGGAAATGGCGGTAACGGTCAGGGAAGTGTCAGTCAGCAACCCTTTGGCCTTTTGAAGACGCTGTTCCAGAATGTACTGCTTTGGGGTGGTGTTTAAATGGTGGATGAACAGCTTTCGCAAATAAACCTCGCTGATGTCCAGAGCTTCTGCAATCGATGCGTTTGTAAGGACAGGGGAGGACAGGTTTTGCCCAATGTGCTGTATGGCACGGACCAGCAAAGGATTTTGAATGCTTTGTCCGGTGGTGATCTCGTCCAGCAGTTTATAAAAGGCGCTGAAAAGCTGGAATTGATTTTGTCCGTTTTTCAGCGCGTCAAAGCAGTGCAGGCAGGCTTGGGGGTTGCCCAGAGGGATCACGATGATCTCATCGCAAAAAAAGCCTTCACACCGGAAATTGATCAAAGGGAAGATGCCGTCTTTATCGCCGTAGAGGGTATAGTTACCCCCTTGGGGCAGGATCACGGCCACCTGTTTTGTGGAGGCATATTTTTTGCCGTCCATAGTGTAGGTGATCTGTCCGTCAATGCACAGAGAAAGTCCAAAATTTGGACGTTTGGCCATTTCAAATTTTCGCCCCTTTTCCGAGTGGACGATTTGGGGCGCTTCCAGTTCTGTTACTATGATGTTTTTTAACCTTTCCATTCTTATCACCAATGGGATTATATCATATTTCATAAAGAAATCAATGAAAAAGAAATAAATAGTATCGAAAAAGTTAAAACAGTATCGGTTTTGCTATTGGAAAACGGCCGCACAGACGCTATACTCATATTCAGGAGGTAATGATTATGGATTTTACAAACAAAACAGCAATTTCCACTGGTGCCGCTTCCGGCATGGGTCTTCTGTTTGCACAAAACTGGACAGACCTGGGCGGCAATGTACTGATGTGCGATGTCAATGAGCAGGTGTTAAATGAAAAGGTGGCCGAGATCAACGAAAAGGGCAAGGGCAAAGCCGTTGCTTGTATCTGCGACGTGCGCTGCTATGAGCAGGTTTGTGCTGCCCGGGATAAGGCTGTCGCGGAGTTTGGCAGCATTGATATGATGGCAAACTTTGCCGGTGGCTACGCGGCACGGATGCTGAAGGTCAACCGGGAACAGTACCCCGAATTTCCCGATGTGCCCATCGATGTGTTCGATTGGGGCCTGGATGTGAATTTGAAAGGACCTTTCTACTTTGCTCACGCAGTGCTGAAGCAAATGCGCCAGCAAAAGAGCGGCCTTATTATTAACATTGGCTCGATCACCGGTGTTGACGGCGATCCCTTCGGTATGGACTACCCCACATCCAAGGCTGCGCTGATGTATGGCCTGACAAAGTGTATTGCCCGGTATGGCGCAAATTACGGTGTGCGCTGCGTATGCGTTTCTCCCGGACCGGTGCTGACCCGACCTGCAATGGCCGGCATGAAGACCTTGCTGGGCAGAGCGGCAGAACCGCAGGAGATTATTGACCTGGTTCTGTTTATCGCCTCGGAGAAGGGCCAGTTTATCAATGGTGAAAACATTATGATCGACGGCGGCAGAAGCTGCATGGGTAGAGGATAATTATGAGTAAGTTTTTATATAAAGACACACCGCTGCTGACGGTGATGCTTCAGTGCGAAACTCCGGAAGTTGCAATGGGAAGGATCCGCAACGCCAATATGCTGGGCGCAGATGCTTACGGCCTGCAAATCGAAACTTTGAAGCCGGAGTATCACAACCCGGAAACCTATAAGCGCATCTTTAATGAGATGCGCGGCAGACCCGCCTATGTTACTTATTACCGGGATAGAGTCAATCACGGCAAGACCGACGATGAATTGGCAGAAGGTTTAATTACCCTTGCTCAAAACGGCGCCGCCCTTTGTGATGTGATGGGCGATATGTTCTGCCCCGAACCGGAGCAGATGACCTACGACGAGGAAGCGGTCAAGAAGCATATGGAACTGATCGACAAGATTCATGCTGCCGTCGCAGAGGTCATAATGTCCGCCC
>JAGBVD010000156.1 GCA_017630495.1 Oscillospiraceae bacterium | reverse complement strand
GAGCAAAGAGCACCAATATTACATCGTGGAAGCGTCCGCGTTACCGGAAATTTTCTTAAAGGTTGCCGAAACCAATCGGCTTTTGGAAAGTGGTGAGGTTTCCACCATCAACGAGGCAACCCGGATCACCGGCATCAGCCGTAGTGCCTTCCATAAGTACAGAAATACCGTTCGCCCCTTCCAGAATATGATGACAGGACGGGTCGTCACCTTCCAGTTTATGCTTCACGACCAGACCGGTCAGCTGTCCTCCCTGCTAGCGGTGTTTTCCGCCCACAATGCCAATATTCAGACAGTCAACACCATCATTCCCACCAACGGCAGTGCCCTGGTGACCATTTCTGCGGAAACGTTGAATCTGGACATTTCTCTGGAGGACCTTATCCGGGAGATGCGCCGGGTACCGGGTGTTTACAAGGCCGAAGTGCTGGCAGGTTGATTGTTATTCTTCCCTTTCTTGTAAAGAATATACGCAAAGCGGTAGAAACTTTCGTTTCTACCGCTTTTCTTATGGGTATAGTTTTTTCAGTAGGTTTCGCAAAGGGACGAACAGCAACAGCGCGATCACGAAGTTACCGACAGCGTGGCTCACATCAAAGCCCAGACCTGCCATCCACCAGCGCAATGCAAAATCCCAACCGCCGATGAACACATACACCGGTGCGCACAAAAGGCCAAAGGCCATACCAAACACACCGGCCAGCAATGCCCACCAGATGGGGTGTTTCAGCGGACGCATCAGGCAGGCAACCACTGCCAGAATCGTCCACACATACAAATAGTTGATGTTCCAAAGACTGATACCGAAATACAGCACCTCCATCATCACATACAAATAGACGGGGTACAGTCCCTTCCAACCGAAGGTGACCGCAAAGAGCATCACCATCAGAGAAACCGGCTCAATATTAGGAAGACCGGCCATCGCAACCTTGGCGCCAAAGGTCAATGCCCCCAGCACACCAAACAGGGCGATCTCCTTCAAATTCAGCTTTGTTTTAGATAAGCTCATAGACCAATTTGTAAACCTGACCGTCCTTTACCGGGGTGGTGTCGATGCCCTGCATCGCATATTCCTCTCCCTCGTAAATGGCCCAGTAGGCTTTGTTGGAATCTTCGATCTTCTCCCCGTCGACCTCCGAGATCATCATACCGAACTGACCGTTTTCCCCTTTGATAAGGCCGGCTTTTTCCAGTACGGGGCCGACGAATTTTTCGTCGGTTTCATAGGAAAATTCCTTTTGGGTGCCGTCAGCGTGGACAACCACAACGGTAAACTTTTGGGTAGCCTGGGTTTCTTTTTCGGGGATAGTCTGCTCCTGCTTGACAGTTACAAAGGAGCAGGCGGCCATAGAAAGCACCAGTGCCAGGGTCAGTAACATTGCAAATAGTTTTTTCATTTTTCTTTCCTCCTGAAAATAAAATACTGCGGCACCCAAATTGGGTGCCGCAGCCGTTTTTCTGCGACAAACGCATCTCCCATAACACGCAGGAGACGGAGAATCCATATTCCGTAGGTCTTCTGACTTGTGCGTACCAGATGGGGTTGCGTCCATCTGACAAAGCTGTCCAGCCTTCCCGGAATTGCTTCCAGTGACCGGTTTTCACCAAAGACAGCTTCTATGCACTTACAGCGGCGGTACCGTTCGGGAGTTACACCCGATTATCTTGTTCAGCAAACCCAGCCATACGCTGCGCTTGCCACGGAATTGGTATTTCGTTGTCGAGGGTATTTTAACACTCTGCTACAGCTTTGTCAACAACAGAAAAAGTGTCCGCGGCAGCAGAAAAGCTGTGCTGCCCAACACAGACAAAGCTGCCACCAGCCGCCGGGAACGGTAAAGCCGCGGAAATTGCCCGCCTGCCGTCGGTAGGTGGCCCCGCCGTTTTGGATCTGATCCAAAGTCTGCAAATATTCCGGATTGTTCGGGTCCATGGAAACCGCTCTGCGGATATGCTCCAGGGCCGTTACCTGGTTTCCCAAACCGTCGTTGGCCAGCGCAGACAGATAGTACCACCGGGCGTTCTTTTCCGTGGCATTTTCCAGCACATTCAGTGCCTCCTGATACCGCCCGTAAAGAATATACTGATAAGCAGATTTCTGATATTGGTCGCCGGTTGCGCCGCCATAGCTTTGCTGCTGCCAGCCGCCACCGAAAGGACCGTAATACTGCCCGTAACCGCCATAGCCTTGTGTCCCATAGCCGCCACCGGCTGTCCGCTTGTATGCATCGGGGTTTTTGATCTGCTCGTAGGCCGCATTGACCTCCTGCATTTTTCTTGCCGCCTCTGCATCCCCGGGATTTCGGTCCGGGTGGTATTTCTTGGCAAGCCTTCGGTAGGCCTGTTTAATTTCGTCGTCCGTAGCGTTGGGACTTACCCCCAACACCTTATAAGGATCCTGCACCATTATTTTCCTCCACAGAGGCCTTGCGCCCCTGTCTTCTTCTGTACTCTACCCACACACCGCTGTAGAGAATGTTATCCAAAATCTTCTTATCCTGCACCAGCGGCAATCGTTCATAATGCTCGGTACACCGGCCCATTGCCAGCACCAGATACTGTTCCCAACGGGTCCAATCCAGTCCCGTACCCATCGCCAGAAATGGATTATACTGTTTCTTCCGGCAGTCCCGGCGATAGTCCACCGCCGCATCCGCCAGATAAATATACCGGCCCAAAGCCATACCGAGCCGGTATAGAGTTTCGCTCCACATATCTTCCTGAAAGACCAACAGCTGACCCATCAGCTTTCCGAAACAGCTGGCAGGTAGGTCCGGATTGTCGCAGCCGGCCTTTTCCAGCGCCTTCAGTTCCTGCAAACACTGCTCGATGGCATCGCATTGGCGACCGTAGCGCTCCCGGATCTCCGGCAGCCCTTTTGCCAAAACACCTGCCATCGCTTTGGCAGTCAGCTTGCCCTCGTCCTCAAAATCATCCAGGCAGTTATAGTAGGCCAGCGCCACATTCATATCTGCCGCATATTGGACATATTCGTTGTCCACCCAGGCGCGTTTCGGGTGCAGCATACAGGCCTTTCTGCCACCGGTTTCCTCCGGCTCATAAAGGCTCATCAGCAGCAGTGCCAAAAAGGCCATATCATAACTCAGCCCTAACCGGCCCATCTGTCCGGCACGCAAGCGGATCGCTCTGCAAATGCCGCAGTATACCGCGCCGTAGCGCTTTTTCTGCTGTTTTGACAGCTCCGGCAAGTTGGCCATAACATATCCAAACAAAGCGATCCCTCCTGTCTTTTTTCTATCATACCACAAAAAAGCGGTCATTTGGGAATAAAATGCAAAATTTTACAAATTATTCAGCTTTTTCCATTAAATACCGATTCAGCGCGCCGCCGTAAAACACAATGGATATGCAAAAGTACAGCCACAGCATACTCAGCGCCACCGCATAAACCGAGCCGTAGACATTGGAAAGGCCGGCAAAGTGCTCCACATAAACAGAGTATAAGTTGGAAAAGACCAGCCAGCCGCAGGAGGCCAGCAGTGCTCCGGGCAACGAGTCCATAAAGCGGTTTTTCTTATTGGGAAGCACCATAAAAATCGCCGTAAACAAGGCTGTCTGTATCCCCAGCAGCAGAAAAAAACGAAAATCCAGAACACCTGCAAAGAAGGTGCTTTCTATTTCCGGCAGCCACTGCATCAGCGACCGGCCAAACACATGCAGCACCAGCGTCAGCAGCAGCACCAGCAAAAACAGTACCGTATACACCATACTCGTCAGCCGGGTGCGAAAATAGCCGCGGTTTTCCGCCACACCGTAAATGGCATTGAGGCCTGTGTGCAGACCTTGCATTCCCCGGCTGGCAGACCATAACGCTGTCAAAGCCGAGATGGAAATCACCGTTCCGGAGGTGCCTTGATAGGTGCTGACGATCAATTTTTTCGCTTCCGGCAATAGTGCCTCCGGAATGATACCCCGGAGCAGCTCGATCAGGTTGTGGACCTCCAATCCGGTATAACGCAGCAAGCTCATCAGCAGCACCAAAGCCGGAAACAGCGCCAGCACGATAAAAAAGCACGCGTGGGATGCGTAAAGCGGTATATGCAGCCGGACAATCCGGCGCACAAGCTGCAGGATTTTCTCCAGTATGCCACCTTTTGGATCCTCTTTCAACCCATTTCCCCCTTTTTCGACAAAAAAACAGCGCAGGCGCACCACAATTATGCGGTGCGCCTGTATCTTTATTATTCTGCGGAAATCAAGTAGTAGTAAACCGGCTGGCCGCCACGCAGCAAATTCACATCTGCATCCGGGCAAGCTTCCCGGAAGATGGCTTCTGCCTTTTGGGCCTGCTTTTCCTCAATATCCTCACCGTAGTAGATGGTGATATAGTCCTTGCCTTCCTCCTGAACCTTTTCGGCCAGTGCCTTAAGCAGCACCTTTACATCCTTGTTTGTGCCAAACAGCGCACTGCCGTAAATGGCCAGGTAATCACCCTCGTGAATATCGTAGCCGTCAAAGTCGGAATTCCGGGCGGCGTAGGTGATCTGCATGGTGTCCACCGTGGAAAGGGCCTCGGTCAAAGCCTCGGTGTTTTCCTGCTCCGTGCCTTCCGGATTGAAGCTGAGCATTGCCGTAATACCCTGGGGAACGGTCTTGGAGGGGATGACCACCACATGCTTGGGAGTCAGTGCATCCACCTGTTCAGCCGCCATAATGATGTTTTTATTATTGGGCAGCACGAATACCGTCTCGGCAGGTACTTGATTGACTGCCTCCAGGATGTCCTGGGTGCTGGGGTTCATAGTCTGGCCACCGGAAATGATGCCGTCCACACCCAGATCCGTAAACACAGCCGCCAAACCGTCACCGGCGCAGACGGAAACCACACCAAAGGTCTTTTCCGGCTCTGCGATCTTGGGAGCAATCTCCTGCTCGCTGAGTACCTTTTCTGTGTGCTGCAGGCGCATATTTTCAATTTTCACCGTCACAAAAGAGCCATACTCAATGGCCTCGTGAAGGGCCTTGCCGGGGTCATTGGTATGCACATGGACCTTGATGATCTCCTCATCGTCCACCAGTACCAGACTATCGCCCAGGCTATCCAAAAATGCACGCAGCTGCTCCGGATCCTTGTCGTTTTCCCGATCAATGATAAACTCGGTGCAGTAGGTGAATGTGATATTGTCGGTATCGAAATCAGAGAAATCTGCCTGCTGCTTGGTGTCACCTGTGTCCATTCCCTCGGGAACGACCACATCCTCGCCCTGCAAAGAGTTGAGCATCGCTTCCAGCACAAACAGCCAACCCTTACCACCGGCATCCACCACACCGGCCTTTTTCAGCACCGGGTTTTGGTTGACGGTATTGGCCAGGGCCACCTTTGCCTCTTCAATGGCAGCAGCGTGAACAAACTCAATGTGATTATTTTCCTGGGCCGCCTTCTGGGCTGCCGCGGCAGCCAGACGGGAAACGGTCAAAATCGTGCCTTCCGCAGGCTTCATAACCGCCTTGTATGCAGCATCCACACCGGCCTGCAACGCCTCTGCCCACAACACACCGTCGCACACCTGCTCGCCTTTGAGCCGCTTGGACAAACCCCGGAACAGCAAAGACAGAATGACACCGGAGTTACCTCTGGCGCCACGGAGCATCGCAGATGCGGCAGTGGCCGCAGCCTTCTCCAAAGAGGGGTCTTCTGCCTTGCGCAGATCTGCTGCCGCAGCGTTGATGGTCATGGACATATTGGTGCCGGTATCACCGTCCGGCACGGGAAATACATTCAAGTCATTGAGCTGCTGTTTATGAATCTCTACACTAGCAGCTGCGCTGATCACCAGACGGCGAAAATCAGCGCCGTTAATTGTCTGTCTCAATGGTAACCTCCCAATTATCCAAGGCTCAATCGTCCATGGAGTCGATATACACGTTGACGTCGCGGACCTGGGTACCGGTGCACTTGTTTACCACATAGCGCACTTCGGAAATAATGGATGCACCCACCGCGCCCAGATTCACACCATTATCCACAATAATATGCAGATCGATGGAAATGGATTCGTCCTCGTGGAATTCTACCTTAACGCCTTTTGCCATGGATTCTTTCCGCAGCAGATGGTAAACACCGTCGCTGACGGACCGGGCGGCCATACCCTTTACGCCAAAGCAGTTGCTGGCAGCAGTGCCGGCGATATCTGTGTACACACTGGTGCTGACATTTACAGAGCCATTTTCATTGCTGTGATTGATCATAAATCAGTACCTCCTTGCAGTTTCGGGTTCTTACACCATACTTGCTTCCCAGCAATCCGGAGCCTCAATGCCCATCATCTTGACGACGGTGGGAGCCACATTGGCCAGGCCGTACTCGCCGGGGATGATTTCCCATTCTTTGTCCTGATCATAAATGATAAAGGGAACGGGATTCAAAGAGTGGGCAGTTCTGACAGAGGTCTTGCCCTTCTTGGTCTCGGTCATCTGGTCGGCATTGCCGTGGTCAGCGGTGATCAGCACGGTGTAGCCGTACTTGTCCGCTGCCTGCAAAATGGCCTTCAGGCCGCTGTCCACACACTCCATAGCGTAAACAACTGCTTCCATTACGCCGGTATGGCCCACCATATCGCCGTTGGGGAAGTTGCAGCGCAGGAACTGGAACTTGCCTTCTGCAATCGCCTTGACCATCGCCTCGGTGATCTCCTTGGACTTCATAGCAGGTGCCTGCTCGAAGGGAATCCCATCAGAGGGAATCTCCAGATACTCTTCCAACTCCTCACTTACCTTGCCGGAGCGGTTACCGTTCCAGAAGTAAGTAACATGGCCGTATTTTTGGGTCT
>JAGBVD010000008.1 GCA_017630495.1 Oscillospiraceae bacterium | reverse complement strand
GTGGCGGTTTGCCTTATAAAGCTCGTACTTTTCGTGGCGGAAGGTCGGACCGTGCAGATCAAAAGCCACGCAGACGGCATCCGGATTTTCTTCCTTTTCAATCCGTTCCAGGATGTTCAGAAAGCCGAAAATAGCATGGGTACAAAGCCCCTCACGATTCGTAAGGGGCCGTACACCAAAAAATGCGCGATTAATTACGCTGTTGCCGTCTAAAATCAGCAGCTTCATACTCTTCTCCATTTTGCACCCTGGGGGGTGTCGATAATTTCAATACCCATAGCCTTCAGTTCATCGCGAATTCTGTCCGCTTCCTGGAAATTCTTTGCCTTCTTTGCCTCTGTACGGGCCGCTACCAATGCATCTATTTCCGGATCTGCAGAAGCGGCTTCCTCTTCCTCACTCTTTTGCCGCACAGCTTTAGCAGCCTGCAGTAGGTTCAGAGAAAGAACCTGATCAAAGGATTCCAGTGCAGCCAGCTTGGTTGCGTCGGTGGTCTTTGCCTTCAGAACATCATACAGCGCTGTTACAGCAAGAGAAGTATTCAGATCACCGTTCAGGGCGCTGATAAAGCGATCTTTCAATGCAGCAAGGGCTGTTTCATCCACATTGCCTTCCTCTTTGAGATTTGCAATCTTGCCGACTAACTTCTCATAGGCCAATGCGGCATTGTCCAGATTTTCCCAGCTGAACACAAGATTACGGCGATAGTGGCTCTGCAAGCAGAAAAAGCGGTAGGCCATCGGGTCGTAACCCTTTTCCTGCAGAAGACTAACCGTCAAAAATTCACCCTTGGATTTGGACATCTTACCGGTATCGGTATTCAGGTGATGGACATGGAACCAGTAGTTACACCACTTGTGACCCAAATAGCTTTCAGACTGGGCGATCTCATTGGTGTGGTGCGGGAAGGCATTGTCAATGCCACCGCAGTGAATATCCAGATCCTCTCCAAGATATTTCATAGAAATGCCGGAGCACTCAATATGCCAGCCGGGATAACCAACACCCCAGGGAGATTCCCACTTCAGTGCCTGATCTTCAAATTTAGACTTGGTAAACCAAAGAACAAAGTCGTTTTTATTGCGCTTATTGGTGTCCTCTTCCACACCTTCGCGCACGCCGATTGCCAAATCTTCTTCATCATGGTCATTGAAAACATAGTACTTTTCCAGCTTGGAGGTATCGAAATACACATTGCCACCGGCAAAATAGGCAAAGCCCTTATCAATCAGACCTTCCACGATCTGAATAAACTCTGCAATACAACCGGTAGCCGGCTGAATAATATCCGGCTTTTTAATATTGAGCTTATCGCAATCAGCAAAGAACGCGTCCGTATAGTATTGGGCAATTTCCATTACGGATTTGTTCTCACGCTTGGCGCCCTTGAGCATCTTATCCTCACCGGTATCCGCATCAGATGCCAAATGGCCAACATCGGTAATGTTCATGACGCGCTTAACATTGTAGCCCAAATAGCGCAGGGATTTTTCCAGCACATCCTCCATAATGTAGGTGCGAAGATTACCGATATGGGCAAAATGATAGACCGTAGGGCCACAGGTGTACATCTTTACCACATCCGGAGAGTTGGGTGTAAACAGTTCCTTTTTATGAGAAAGAGAATTATAAAGATACATACTTTTACCTCCAAAATACAAAAAATACCCCTTGCGCTTACAGCACAAGAGGCGGGTTGTTAAACTCGCGGTTCCACTCTCATTTATAACTCTTTTATGCTCGCTCCCGGGCGCACTTTCAAAGCTGATGCCATCCGGACTTCCAGCCAACGATCCGGATTCTCTGAGAGGCAAACAAAGCCATTACTCTTCCCGTTCACAGCGATATTTTTACGCAAATATTTTACCATTTTGCCAACTTTTTGTCAAGCATCGTCAAATGTAAATTACACGCATTTTCGTTGCAATTTCAGACAAAATATGATATAATCCGAATAATCTCGACAAAGGAGGATTCCGTATGCGCAGAGTTATTTCCTTATTGCTTCTGGTCTGTCTGCTGATTACGGCTGCCGGCTGCAAAAAGCAAACTCCAACCACTGCAGATACCGTCCCCTCCGCGGAGTCTACGACTGTCACAGCACCGGCTGATGTTAAGCCTATGAAACAGCTCCCTATGGTAGCAGTTTCAATGCCAATCGTATACGAGCCGTACACTGCCGAAGACAATACGCTGGTCTTTTCCAGCACATACCAAAATATGTCGCTGATCACTGCGGATCCTGAAGTTGCCGATAAAATCATTATCGATTATCTGAATCAGATTGAAAAATTCACATCTGCTGCAACGATACAACCTCTGCAGCGTAATGCAGTAGATGCCTATCGGCAGTTACAAAACAAATCCGACTGGGCACCTCACACGACTGAAATCACTTATGGGGTAACACGAATTGATCCTGGTATCCTCAGTCTTATTGGCGAATATATCGCTTATACCGGCGGAGCCCATGCAGAGATTCACAACCAAACACTCAATTATGATCTGCTGACCGGGAATCGTCTTTCCCTTTCAGACATCCTTGATTCGTCTGTAAATCCTGATTATATTTGCGCTTTGGTGTTAAAACACTTAGCTGGGTATAAAGATTTATTTGATAACTATGAAGCCCTTGTTAAAGATCGATTCAAGGACAATGTCGCTCATGAAAACGATTGGTTTTTAACAAATGAAGGCTTAAGTTTCTGGTTCTCCCGATACGAAATTGCCCCCTATTCTGCCGGCTCAATTCCGGTATCTATTCCTTACAGTGAGCTAACCGGGATCCTGAAAGACGAGTATTTCCCCGCCGAGCGCCAGCAGGCCGGCGGCACTGTACAAGTTTCTCCTTTCGATGAAGGCAAGCTGAATCAATACACTCAATTTGCCGAACTGGTTATGAAGGATGGCGAAGACAAGATCCTGCTATACAGTGATAAAGGTGTATATGATATTCTTATCAAAACTGTCGATGTATCAAACGGTTCAATGTCAACTCCCCACACGGTTTTTGCCAGCTATGCATTATCTCCGGGCGATGCAATTATGATAGACTCTGTGCTTGAAAAACAAAATCCCGGCTTAGCGTTATTCTATTGCTCAAACAACTCCAAGCTTTACAATCTGATCGTTCCGGACGGTGACTATTTGGTTACTGCCGATGAATTTGCGCAATATTTCGAGTCCAACCCCTAACGGTTGGGCTCGTTTTATATCCCTTTGTGATTTTACGCAGTTCAGGCGTAAGGAAAGCCATTGCGATCAAATTCGGTATTGCCATTAAGCCGTTCACACATTCCGCCAATATCCACACAGTCTGGGTGTTCATTACTGCTCCAACGATCACCATTGCCCCCTGAAGCAAAGCAAAACATTTCCACGCATTTTCACCAAAGAGGTATTGTGCACAGCGAATTCCATACAATCCCCAACCTAAGACTGTTGCAATAGCAAAACAGCAAAGTGCCACTGCAATCGGAACGGTCACCCATTGTCCCAGCACAGAGGAAAACGCATCCGATGTAAGTACAATACCTGTATCTGTACCATAAGGGATCGGGATGCCGCTGCATAAAATCACCAGTGCCGTCATCGTACAAATCACTATGGTATCCAAAAACACCTCCACGATCCCCATCATTCCCTGCTCCACCGGATGCTTTACAGAGGCGGATGCGTGAGCTATGGACGCAGTGCCCATACCAGCCTCATTGGTAAACACGCCTCTGGATGCGCCGATTCGCAAGGCAATAAAGGATGACCCCAGCATTCCACCGGTTACTGATCTGGGAGAAAAAGCGCCAACAAAGATCGCGCGAAATGCGCTGGGAATCATATTTGCCCTTACTATCAAAACAAACATCCCAAGCAGCAAGTACGCAACCGATGCAAAGGGCACCAGCCGCTCTGCCGCTGTGCCGATTTTCTTTGCACCACCAAGCAGCATCATTGTAATCAATATTGCAAGACCGACGCCCATCAAAAGGTTTCCAAAACCGGTCACATTACCGCCAACTGCCGTTAAAGCACTGTTTATGCCATTAATCACAGTATTGATCTGGGTCGCATTTCCAACGCCAAAGGAGGCAACCACACCAAAAAAACAATATACGCCTGCCAGCCAATGCAATTGCTTATCCAATCCATTTTTGATCATATACATAGGTCCGCCAACAAATTCTCCATCTTTATTCTTTTGACGATAACGAATTGCCAGAACTGCCTCTGCAAATTTGGTTGCCATTCCGAAAAAGCCACACACCCACATCCAAAAAATAGCCCCCGGTCCGCCTATAGCAATCGCACCGGCAACACCTGCAAGATTTCCGGTACCCACAGTAGCCGCCAGAGCTGTACACAAGGCCTGATAGGAGGACACACCATTACTATTGCATTTACCGGACAACTGTCTGCAAAAAGCCTTCAGTGCCCGTGGAAACAGTCGCAGCTGTACAAATCCTGTGCGTACACTAACGAAAATACCTACCCCCAAGATCAGCACAAGTGTGGGAACACCCCAAACCGCCCCATTTAACCTTTCCAAAAGACTAATCACAGAATCCCTCCATCAAAAAAGCAACTCCCCAAATTGAGGAGTTGCTTTCGTGTTATTCCCATTTGGCCCAAACATCCGGGCAGTACCCGACCGTAACTTGTTTTCCGTTTCGAACAACCGGAGTTTTTGCAAGTGACGGGTTATCATAGACCTTATCTTCCTTGGACACTTTATCATCCATATACTTCATATTTGTGATTTCCTGGTTAGAGGAGTCCCAATCGATCAGATTGTCGATTCCGCCCACGCCCCGAAGCACTGCGTCAAATTCCTTCGGTGCAAACCCAAACTGGAGTATATCCACATACTGATACTTTATGCGGCGCTCTTTAAAATATCGCTCCGCTTTCTTTGTATCAAAGCACTTTTTCTTGCCGAATATTTGAATATTCAATAGCTTACCTCCATTAAGCACAAGCCACAAGCCGGCACAGCCGGTCCAGCTTCCGCGCGAGCACCGCCGAACAAGTCATTAATGCTGCTTGCTGTTCTGCTGCCTTTGCCCACTTCCAGCAATGTACCGACCATTATGCGCACCATATGCTGTAAAAAACCATTACCGGTTACCACAAACTGAATTTCTTCGCCTACCGCAGCAATTTCAAAGCTATGAATTGTTCTGACTGTGGATTTTTTCATATTCCTGTTGCCGCAGAATGCGGAGAAGTCGTGTGTGCCAATGAAATTTTTCGCTGCCTGACGCATTAAATCCAAATCCAGCGTATCCGTATCTACATACACAAACTTACGATCAAACACGCAAGGCATCTTGCTGTTCCACAGGCGATAACGATATGTCTTCGTTTTTGCATTTAATCTGGCATGAAAACGCGGTGATGCATTCTTGCAGGAGTACACGCCTATGTCCTCCGGCAGATATGTTCTTAAGCCAGCGAGAATCTGGTCACAAGGCATATTGCTGCTGCAGGAAAAACTGACCACCTGGCCCAATGCATGGGTACCTGCGTCAGTACGGCCACTGCCAAAGACATGGATCTCTTCCTGCAACAACCTGGAAAGTGTTGCTTCCAACTTGCCCTGAATCGTATTATCGCTGTTTGCCAGGCGCTGCCAGCCTTTGTATCTGGTTCCGTCATAGCAAATATCAAGCCGCAGAATTCGCATACTCCTCTAATTCCTCCCAGGCTTCTTTCTCGTTGTCGGCGGAAAACAAAAATTTTCCACTGCAATCATAAACCTGTACATGTTCTCTGTCTCTTTGAATGATATACATAGCCCTTCCCCTTTCGGTTTGTGGCTATAGCATACCATCCTAACAGTCCAATATATCGTACTTTATATCACTCGATTACTTCATATCCTGCATCAGTAATCGCCTTTTTCAGCAGTGCAAGATTGGCATTGCCTGTAACCGTCACCTGCTTTTTCTGCAGGTCTACAACTGCATCTGCAACACCGGGAATCTCCTTACAAACGGTCTCAACACGAGCCTTGCAATGGGGACACATCATTCCATTGACATTAATTACTGTTTCCATTACTTTTTCCTCCTTTTGGGTATTCCTCGGGCGGAAAAACCGCAGCCGAAGAGCATTGGTTACAACAAATACAGAGCTAAAGCTCATTGCCGCAGCACCGATCATCGGGCTGAGCAGTATCTTAAACGCGGGGTACAGCACACCAGCCGCGACCGGAATACCAAGACAATTATAGAAAAATGCCCAGAATAGATTCTGTCGAATATTGCGGATCGTTGCGCGACTTAATTCCACTGCATTGCAAATTCCTTGAAGCTTGCTTTCCACCAACACCACATCTGCAGAATCAATTGCAATATCCGTTCCGACGCCGATAGCCATACCGACATCAGCCGTTGCCAGTGCAGGTGCATCATTAATACCGTCACCGACCATCAAAACATACTTTCCTTGCCCGCGAAGTTGTTCCACAGCATTGGCCTTATCCCAGGGAAGCACATTCGCCATTACCCGGGAAATACCGGCCTGCTCGCCAATCGCATGGGCAGTAGCTTCATTATCACCGGTCAGTAACACAACATCCAACTGCAGGCTTTGCAAGGACTTCACGGTTTCTGCTGCATCTTTCCGCAATATATCTGCTGCAGCAATCGCGCCAAGATAGTCTCCATTCCCAGTGGCAAAATACAGTGGTGTCTTCCCTTGTTTGGAAAGTTCCGGGTATTCCGGCACAGACACACCAATGTCCTGCATAAGCCGGGCATTGCCGCCATAGTATTTCGTACCGTCAATTTCGCCACTAACGCCCCTGCCGGGCAATGTCTCAAACATTTCCAGATTCTTCAGGGCAATATTGCCGGCACGGTTTAAGATCGCCCTGGCAAAAGGATGTTCAGACCGGGCCTCCAGCGTGGCTGCAACGGCAAGTAAGCTATCCTCATCAAGTTGACTTGGCAGAATGTCCGTCACAGACGGTTTTCCTTCTGTAATTGTTCCGGTTTTATCCAGCACTACGGTGTCCACTCTATGCAAATTCTCTAACGCCTGGGCATTCTTAAACAAAACACCCATTTTCGCGCCCCGTCCGGTACCGACCATAATGGCCACAGGCGTGGCAAGGCCAAGTGCGCAAGGGCAAGAGATAACCAGCACAGAAATTGCGGCAGTCAAAGCCAATTCGACAGGCTGACCCAATAACATCCATACTGCAAAGGTAATCGTGGCAATCAGCATAACAACCGGAACAAATATTCCGGCAATTTTATCAGCCAATCTTGCGATAGGGGCTTTACTGCCGCCCGCCTGCTCCACTAAACGAATGATTTGCGCAAGAGAGGTGTCCTCACCAACCTTGTCCGCTCGGATTTCCAAATAACCCTCTGTAACAATAGCAGCTGTTGCAACGATCTGGCCAATCTCAATTTCCACAGGGACGCTCTCGCCCGTAAGTGCGCTTTGGTCCACAGAGGCTCTGCCCTGCAGTACAGTGCCGTCCACCGGGACCCTGCTGCCACTACGCAAAATCACTGTATCACCAGGTTTAACATTTTCAACCGGAATTTCTTTCTCCGCATCATCCACTCGTACAACAGCCGTCTGGGGTGTCAGATCCATCAGGGAGCGTAGTGCATCTCCGGTCTTTCGCTTAGCGCGCATTTCCAGGTACTTGCCCAGAGTAATCAATGTAAGGATCATCGCTGCAGATTCAAAATACAGATTTTCGCTGTATCTTTCCACTGTTTGCCAATCGTCCGCGCCGATGGCATAGGCCATTCGAAACAGCGCAACAACACCAAAGAATAATGCCGCACCGGATCCGACGGCAATCAGCGAGTCCATATTGGGGGCGCGGTGAAATAATGCCTTTAGTCCCTTGACATAATATACGCGGTTGAGAATGACTACCGGCAGCGTTAAAAACAGCTGCAGCAATGCAGCTACCAAGGCATTTTGTTGACCGTGGTACCAGCCTGGCACCGGCAAACCAATCATATGGCCCATCGTAAAATACATCAATATCAGTAAAAACACACCGGACCAAATAATGCGAACAAGCATCATACGATCAGTGCTGTCTATATTTTCCTGGGTTGCTTTTCTCTTCTCACCGGGAATAGTAATACCGTAACCTGCCTTTTCAACAGCAGCGATAATTTCATTGGTAATATTCTCCCGCTGCGCATCCACAGTCAATTTGCCGGCCAGCAGGTTTACCTCCGCCTTCAAAACACCGGGAATTTCTGAAACAACCTTTTCCACCCGGGCAGAGCAAGCTGCGCAGGTCATTCCTGAAACAGTAAAATTCAGCACCATAATTCAATCACCATATAACACAAATATTGACACTTTTTTTATCTTGTGATACTATTTTATCACGAGATTTGCGAAATGCAAGTATGCAATTTCGCACAAAATAGCCAGACACTAGAAACGGAGAAAATGGAATGAAGATTAAAATATTATCTGATAGCACTTGTGATTTATCCCAAGATTTGCTGGAAAAATACGACATTACGGTAATTCCGCTGACAGTAATTAAGGGTGGCGAGCCCTATCAGGACGGCATAACCATAACCCCTGCCGACATTTTTGCCTACGTGGATGCCACCGGCGAATTGTGCTCCACCACCGCAACCAATATAGATGAGTATTCCCAGTGGTTTGCAAAGTTTACCAACGACTTTGATTATGTATTTCACATCACCCTCGGCTCAGGATTCTCCTCCAGCTGCCAAAACGCAAAGCTTGCTGCCGAGGATTTTCCCAATGTGAAGGTTATCGATTCCATGAACCTGTCCACCGGCCAGGGCCTTGTGGTTTTAAAAGCCTGTGAGCTTGCAGCCGGCTGTGAAGATGCTGACAAAATGGAACAAGCTCTCAACGACTTTACATCCCGGGTCGAAGCCAGCTTCCTGCTGGATCAGCTGCAGTACATGGTCAAGGGTGGCCGGTGTTCCTCTGCTGCCGCACTGGGCGCAAATCTGCTGAACCTGAAGCCTTGCATTGAGGTCAAAGACGGCAAGATGTCTGTGGTTAAGAAATACCGCGGCAATTATGCAAAGTGCCTTGCAAGCTATGTCAAAGACCGTCTTAGTGGCCGGGAAGATCTTGAGAAAGATACATTGTTTGTCACCCGTACAACAGTCAGTGACGAATGTTTTCAGGCTGTCAAGGATATGGTAGATGCATATGGTGATTTCGAAAACATCTATTGGACAACCGCAGGCTGCA
The DNA here is from genome assembly GCA_017630495.1 of Oscillospiraceae bacterium. GTDB lineage: Bacteria > Bacillota > Clostridia > Oscillospirales > Oscillospiraceae > Faecousia. The sequence goes on along the minus strand of JAGBVD010000008.1, from coordinate 662 downwards.
CTGTTACTTGTCACTGTGGTCCTTCCACCCTCGGTGTCCTTTTCGTCCGCAAATAAACAAAAAGCGCTGCCGGATTCGGCAGTGCTTTTCTTATGAAAAAACTCCCGGAAATACCGGGAGTTTTTATTTTTACTTGTCGGCATTCTTTGCTTTTTTCGCAGCCTTAGCCTTTGCCTTTTCCTCTGCTTTCTTCGCTGCTTCTTCCTTTGCTGCAGCAGCTGCAGAATCATTTGTAGAAAGGGCCCACTTCATCAGCTCGATACGAACCTGATCCGCACCGGTCTCGATTACAAAACGATCTTCCTTCACATTGACAACCTTACCGGTAATACCGCCGATTGTGGTGATCTCATCGCCAACCTTAATGCTGGAACGCAGGTTTTCTGCTTCCTTCTTACGCTTGTTTTCGGGGCGGATAATCATAAAATAGAACACGGCAATCATGCCAACGATCATAATAATCGTGGGGGTCATAGTACCGCCGGCGGCAGGATCAACTGCACCACTTAAAAAATTGAACATATTGTAAACTCCTTTGTTTGTAATTTCTTAACTATTATACCATTGATTGGTTAAATTGCAAGGGCATTTTAGATTCTTCTGGCAAGCTTTTCAGAATATTCATTTCTGAATTGTTGGAAGGTTCCCGCATCCAGCGCATC
>JAGBVD010000155.1 GCA_017630495.1 Oscillospiraceae bacterium | reverse complement strand
GAGGGTTTCCTCTCCACCGCCAAAAAAAGCCGCCGGGAACATTTGGAGTCTTTGGCAAGCGAACAGCGCACAATGATCTTCTACGAAGCCCCTCATAAGCTTTTGGCCACCCTGGAGAGTATGGCCGAGGTCTTTGGTCCGGACAGAAGCATCAGTCTTTGCCGGGAACTGACAAAGCTTCACGAGGAAGTGGTCCGCACTACTCTAGGGCAAGCCATTGAGCACTACAAAGAACAGCCGCCCAAGGGTGAATTTGTTTTGGTTGTTGCCGGTTGTGAGCCGGAGCAAGCGCCCCAAGCCACACCGGAGGATGCCGCAAAGCGTGTCAGCCAGCTGATGGCGGAAGGCATCAGCCGCAAGGATGCTGTCAAACAAGTTGCCAAAGAACTGGACCTGCCGAAAAATGTGGTTTACGATGCCGCATTGACCGTATAAATCAGTATGCCCCACAGCTTTTGCTGTGGGGCATTTCTCTTGTATGCGCGCATATTGTTATATGGGTGATAGATATGGTTATGAGCTTCATATTTGTGGGAATTTTAGCAATCTCTGTGGTTGCATCCCTTATCTTGGGAAATGGCAGCGCATTGGCCGCCGCGATCCCCCAGGGAGCGCAGGCCGGTGTCACTCTGGCCATTTCCATTGCCGGCTCGATCTGTCTTTGGTCCGGTGTCGGAAGAGTGATGGAAAAGGCCGGCTTTACTGCATTTTTGTCCAAGCTGCTGCGGCCTATTTTGAAAAGAGTCTTCCCCTCCTCGGAAAAGGACAGCATCCTCGCCGGATATTTAAGCAATAACATCTGCGCAAATTTTCTGGGTCTGGGCAACGCGGCAACCCCAATGGGCATTCAAGCGGCCAACCGGTTGGCAAAAGGCAAAAGTGTTGCCACCAACGAGCTTTGCCGCCTGATCGTGCTGAACACCGCCTCCATCCAGCTGATTCCTGCCAGTGTGGCAGCGGTGCGGACATCTCTAGGCTGCAGCACACCCTTTGATATTCTCCCTGCCGTCTGGATCACCAGCGTATGCTCCGCAGGATTGGGGCTGGCTATGGCGTATCTTCTAGGAAAGCTGTGGCGCAGATGACCGACTACATCGTTCCCGTTTTGCTTCTTGCAGCTTCCTGTGTTGCTCTTCGCAAGCAGGAAAATACATACGATTTACTTTTAAGCGGCGCAGAAGAAGGCTTAAAGCTTTTGTTGCACTTAATTCCCACCCTTATTCTGCTGCTGACCGCCGTAACGATGCTCCGGGCATCCGGCGCTGTGGAAGCGATCAGCGAATTTTGCGCACCGGTATTTTCCTTTTTCGGCATTCCCCCGGAAACTGCTATTTTGGTACTGATCCGCCCCATCAGCGGAAGTGCCGCTTTGGCAGTAGGCGCGGACTTGATGGCAAATTACGGTGTGAACTCCACCATTGGCCGGACGGTTGCCGTAATGCTCGGTTCTACCGAGACCACCTTTTACACCATCAGTGTCTACTTTGGTGCGGCCGGCATCCGCAAAACCCGCTACACTATCCCAGCCGCCCTTTTCGCAGACTTCATCGGCTTCTTCATGGCCTCACTAACGGTAAGATGGTTATTCTAATTACAAAAGGGCCAAGGAAAAACTCCCTTGGCCCTTTCACCTTCTAGACTTTAATATAATTTGCCGGGTTTACGTGCTCGCCTTTATATAGAATACTAAAATGCAAGTGTGCACCTTTGGAAGCACCAGTAGAGCCCACATAGCCGATCACTTGACCGGCTGAAACTTTCTGACCGGGAGATACGATATAGTGGGTCATATGTAGATACTTGCTGGTATATCCGTCCTTATGATCAAGCGTCACATAAAAGCCGGCAGAAGAATTGCGAGAAGCTGCAGCAACAACACCGGAACGCGTCGCCACAATAGGTGTACCCGTACTTGCCGCCAGATCAATACCGTAATGGAAACGGCGATCTCCATAAAGGGGATGGATCCGCCAACCAAAAGGACTGGACATATAGACATATTTACAGGGAGTTAGCCAAGTTTTTCCGCCAACTGTGTTTGTAGCACTATCAGTAGGTTTTGTTGGAACAGATGTAGATAACCACTGCTGATATTTGGCATCGTCCAAATCGTCCTTGGCATTATCCAATTTATCGCCAACTTTTTCAGCATTTTCCTCAGCCTTGTCCAAAAGCTTCTGATATTCTGCGCCGGTAGCCACCAGCTTTGCCAGGAGCTTGTCCGCTTCCTCGCGCTTCTCCTCCTGCTTTTTCTGGGAGGCTTCCAGCTTGGTCTT
>JAGBVD010000154.1 GCA_017630495.1 Oscillospiraceae bacterium | reverse complement strand
GGGTATTCCTCCTATGTAAAATATTAAATATGGAATCACATATTAAGCGTGTCTTTCATTCCACGCTTTGCGGCAGGCGGCGATCATCTCGTCCACCATTGCGCTTCGGTCAGCAGCCTTGGCAACGCCGGAAGAAGAACCGGTGGCATCGGCGCCGGCAATAATGGTGTTGTAAACATCCTCACCGCCGGCAATACCTGCGGCAGTCAGCACCAAAATGTCCGGGTTTACATCCTTCACACAGCGGGTAGCCGCTTCCACATACTCGGGGCCGACGCTGACGCCGGTGCCGATGAGGGCGGAAGGCTCTGCAACGATAATGTCAGGATTGAGGGTTGCGATCTTGGAGGCATCCTCCTCGGAGTCTGCGCAGACGATGGTGGTCAGACCCACTTCTTCTGCACGCTTGATGGTGGCGGCCAAGGTTTCAAAATCCAAAGGCTTTTCCACGTGGTTGAGCATAACGCCCTCTGCGCCTGCGGCCACCAGACTCTCCGGCAGAATGTCTGCCAGACCCCGGCCAACGGGGATGGGGTCCATATGGGGTGCGAACACATGGATGCGGCTGGTGTTCTCCTTAACCCGGCGGATATCCACCACGGGGCAGGTAAAGATCACATCCACATCATATTTCTTGGAAGCGGCGTCGGCAGCCTGGGCCAACTCCAGAATCTCATCGCCATAGAGATAGGACTTGGGGCCGATCTCGAAAAAAGGCGCTTTGATTGTGGTCATAGATAAAATCTCCTTCCTGGTTGTTTCTCCCATTATTATAACACATCCCCAATTTTCGTCAACAGGAATTACAGCCATATTTGGGGAAAAACTGCAATTTGTGCCTTGAAAAGCCACCGGAAAAAGAGTATACTAAAAACGATAGTTTATAATTTCCATTGGAGGTACATATATGGTAACCAAAGAAGCACTCAATGCAGCCAAAGCCGCCTACGATATCGAGGCCGCCTGCATTACCGAAATGAAGGAATACTTTGACGACGAGCAGTTCTCTAAGGCCGTGGAGCTGTTGGCAAATGCCCCCCGGATCGGCGCCGCCGGCTCCGGCCACAGCGGTATCATCTGTCAGCACTTTGCCCATTTGATGTGCTGTATTGAGCGTCCTGCCCGGTTCATCAGCCCTGCCGAGGCCGTTCACGGTGCTACCGGCTTTATCCAGGAGGGGGATGTGATGGTCTTTGCCTCCCGTGGCGGCAAGACCAAGGAGCTGCTGCCCATCGTGGACATCTGCAAGGCCAAGGGCGTCAAGATCATCACCGTAACCGAGAACCTGGAATCCCCTCTGGCCACCGCCGCCGATGTGGTGCTCAAGCAGCACGTCAACCGGGAGACCGACAAATGGAACGCCCAGGGCACTACCTCCACCACCGCCCTGTGTATGATCTTCCACGCGCTGCAGGCAGCGCTGATCGAGTACACCGGCTACCAGGCCGAACAGTTTGCCCTGATCCACCCCGGCGGCGCCGTGGGCGAGCGGCTGAACAATAAGGCACTGTAAGAGGATATCGTATGTACGCAGGAATTGATTTAGGCAGTACCAATATCAAGGTCGCCATTTACGACGAAAATTTCAAGCTTATCGACCGGCAGAGCCGCCCCGTTGTCTACATCCGGGAAAATGGCTTTGTGGAGTTCGATGCGGAAGGCTATTGCCGGGAGCTGGTAGAGCTGCTGGGGGATATGGTGCGCAAAAACGGCGCAACCCAAATCCGCCAGATCGCCTTCACCGGCCAGGCAGAATCCCTGGTCATTTTGGGTCAGGACAACAAGCCTTTGATGAACGCCATCTCCTGGATGGACGAGCGCAGCACCGTGGAAAGCGAAGCTTTGAGCCGCCAGTTCGGCCCGGTGGAGTGCGAAGCGGTAACCGGCCAGATGGCCGTGCTGCCCACCTGGCCTGCCACCAAGATCGCCTGGCTGCGCAAGCACCGCCCGGACATCTACTCCGCTGCCAGGACCTATATGCTGCTGAAGGACTATGTGGTCTTCTACCTCACCGGCCGGAAAATGGCCGATATGTCCATCGCCACCTTCAGCTTCTACTTTGACATTTATAATAAGGTGTACTGGAAGGATATGCTGGACGCTATCGGCATCAGCGAAAAGCAGCTTCCCGAGCTGTGCGAGCCTTGCTCCGTAGCAGGACCGCTGCTGCCGGAGCTGGCCCAGCAGATGGGTCTGGAGTCCGAAGCACTGGTCAATGTGGGTACTTTGGACCACTTTGCCGGTATGATCGGCACCGGCAACATCCGCCCCGGCGGCATCACCCTGTCCACCGGTACGGTAATGGCAATGGCCACCATGTGTGGCGAGCCCACCCCCAAAAGCTGCGGCAGCGCCATGCACTACGGATTTTTGCCCGGCAGCTATGTGCTGCTTCCCGTGGCGGAGAGCGGCGGTGTCAGTTTAGAGTGGTTCCGCCGCACCTGTATGCAGGCAGACTATGACGAAATGAACAGCATCCTGGCCCAGAGAAAGCCTAACGAACTGCTGTTTTTGCCCTATTTGGTAGGCACAAACGCCCCGGAATTTGACGCAGAGACCAGCGGTGTGTTCTGGGGTCTGCGCCAGGAGCACGATGCCATCGATATGGCCGGCGCGGTGATGGAAGGCGTCAGCTTCGTACTGCGCAAAAACTGCGAGCATATCTCCCGGAAGGGTGTCAAGCTCACCCAGATCATCGCCACCGGTGGCGGCGCAAAGAGCCCCATCTGGTGTCAGATGCAGGCGGATATCACCGGCCTGCCGGTGTGCATCCCCGAGGAAAAGGAAGCCGCCTGCCTGGGCGCAGCCATCATCTGCGCTGTCAGCGACGGCCGCTATGCAACCTTTGCCGAGGCCGTGGCCGAGTGCGTGTCTATGAAGATGACCTACCAGCCCCGCCCCACCGCTCGTTTGGAGCGGAAATACCGCCGCTTCTGCGCGCTGTATCAGGCCGCTCTTGCGGTAACTCATATCGACTAAGGAGAACAACTATGGCTATTTTATCTCCCTCTATTTTGTCTGCGGACTATATGCACTTTCACGCAGATATGGACAATACCAAGCAAAGCGGCGCCCGTTGGCTCCATGTGGACATTATGGACGGCCACTTTGTGCCCAATTTGTCCTTCGGCTATTCCTGGGTCAAGGCTATGCGCAAAATCACCGACTTGGTGCTGGATGTGCACCTGATGATCGACACTCCCATCAAATATGCCGAGGAATTCTGTAAGGCCGGTGCAGACTATCTGACCATCCATGTGGAGGCCGACACAGAAGAAAACATCCATAAGACCCTGGACTTGATCCACTCCCTGGGTGTAAAGCCCGGCATCGTGGTCAAACCCAAGACCCCGGCAGAAGCCATCGCCCCTTATCTTGACAAGGTGGATATGGTGCTGGTAATGACGGTGGAGCCGGGTTTCGGCGGCCAGAAGTTTATGGCCGATATGATGCCCAAGCTGAAAACTATTCGCCAGATGCTGGACAAGGTCAACCCCGCCTGCCATTTGGAGGTAGACGGCGGCGTGGACCTGCAGACTGCGGAGGTCTGCAAGGAAAACGGCGCAGATGTGCTGGTGGCCGGCTCTGCCTTCTACGGCGCAGCAGACCGCAAAGCCTTCACCGCCCAAATCGAGAAATAAGCAAAACCGCCTGGGATTTCCCAGGCGGTTTTTGTAAAAACAAAGCCACTTGCAATAAATTCTTTTGTATGCTAAAATGTTTATGCCACACAAGTTTATCTTTTAATCCGCATGGGGATAGTGTTTTTATCTTTTGGTAAAAACGCCTTCTCCCTTTTTGGCTTTCCCTTTGCGGGTTACCGAACTTGTGTGGCGCAGGTTGGGGTTGTGCGTTTTTCGTGCGCAGCTTCGGCTGCGCACTTTTTATTTTAGCTTAATGGTTTTAGAGAGGGGATTGTATTGTGAGAAAAAGATACTTAATTGGAATTTTGGTATTGGTTGCATTTTTGCTATTGGGTTTGTGTGCTTGTGATTTTGAAGAATATGATGCATCAATACCGGAAGTAACAATTGCGCAGAATTCAAACACAACAGGCGAAACAACAGAAAATAAAGACGATATTACAACCGAGGCAACAACTGAGGCAACGACTGAGGCAACGACTGAGGCAACGGAAACAAAACATACTCATAAGTTTTCAGCGGCAACCTGTACAAAACCGCAGTCTTGCTCTTGTGGTGAAACGAAAGGGAAAGCGGCTGGACACGATTGGAAGGCAGCGACTTGTAAAGCACCTAAAACTTGCAAAGAATGTGGCACGACCAGTGGTAAAACAGCAGGTCATAAGTTTTCCAACGGAAAGTGCAAAACTTGTGGAAAAGCTGATCCCGATTACAACAAGGTAACAATGGTATGGATTCCTACAAACGGAGGAACGAAGTATCATACTCATTCTGGTTGCAGCAATATGAAAGACCCAAAGCAGGTTACAGAATCAAAAGCAGAATCCAATGGATTTACACCGTGTAAAAGATGTCATTAAATAGAATTTCAACAACAAACACCGCCTGGGATTTCCCAGGCGGTGATTTTATTATGAAACTATTGGCACACCGACTTGCGGTACTGTCCCGGGGTCTGCCCGGTGGCGGCCTTAAACTGCCGGATAAAGAAGCTGACATTGTCAAAGCCGCAGCTAAAGGCGACTTCCAAAACAGACAGCCGATTTTCCCGCAGCAACACCTTTGCCTGGCGAATGCGCAGCATGGTCAGATAGGCGATGGGGGTGGTGTGGGTATGCTTTTTGAAATAGCTGCAAAAGTATTTTTCGTTCATTCCGGTGGTGGCGGCGATCTGGGTCAGGGTGAGCTTTTGCTGGAAATTCTGCTGGATATAGTCAACGGCTTTTCGAATGGGCTGCGTAGGCTGGTCCGCCGTCTTTTGCAGCAGACCATGCTTTTGGCAGTGATCCAGGAACAGCAGAAGATTTCCAATGATCCCGGCGGCATTTTGTTCTTTTTCATCGTAATTTGCGGTAATGCGCTGGAACAGCTCGATCAGGTAAGGGTCTTGACTTTGCCGGACAAAAGAGAGTTTTCCGTCAAAGATCGGCCCAATGAGATCGGCCATAACTGCGTGGCCCGGAGGGAAAGAGAGCAGACCGGCAGGAATGAGCAAGCAGTCATACCGGGAGGGCGGCGCAGCGATCTGCATGGAATGGGGCTGATAGGGATTGATAAAGTACAGCGTGTTGGGCTGCGTTTCCATACTTTCACCATCAATAACTACCTGGGTGCTACCCTCCAAAGAAAGGAAGATCTCCAGGTCCTTGTGGTATTGCAGGGGCGTAACATAGGCGCCGGGAATGGCTCCCTGCTGCCGGTACAGACCCAACGGCAGCACATCGCTGCCGCGACAGGACACTTCCAATGTAATATCCATTTTATTCTCCAAATCTGAAAATAGTGTTATTTTATATAACTATAATAAAAGACTTTTTATCAAAAAGCAACTATAATATAAAAAAAGGAGGAGATTCTATGCACAAACGCCTTCTGTGGCCGGTAACGCCAAAGGCCGATCCGGACAATATGGTTACCTATAAGAATTGGCGGTTTACCGTCTTGACCCAGCGGCTGATCCGCATAGAATATGACCCCAGGCAGATCTTTGAAAACCGTGCCAGCCAGACGGTTTTTCACCGGAATTTTCCCAAGACGGAATTTGCAGTGAGCCGGGGCGACACGTTTACCCTAAAAACCGCGGAATTGCATTTGTGCTGCGGCGAGGATCTGGAGAGCTTGACCATCTGCTTGCACAATTGGCCCAATGTGTGGCACTACGGAGATGTGGTAGAGACCCTGGGCGGTACGACCTCCACTTTGGACCGGGTGGATGGCCGCATCGGGGTAGATGCCGGCATCTGCTCCCGTGGCGGCTACGCAGTGCTGGACGACAGCGACCGTATGGTGCTTACGGATGGCTGGGTGGATGTACGGGCAGAGGGGACAAAGGATCTGTACTTTTTCGGTTATAAGCACGATTATATCGGCGCGGTGCAGGACTTTTGTCGGCTTACCGGTGTGCCGCCGCTGCTGCCGGCTTATGCTCTGGGCAACTGGTGGAGTCGTTTCCACGCCTATACCCAGCAGGAATATCTGGACCTGATGGAAAAGTTCAAGCAGGAGGATGTGCCGTTTAGTGTGGCGGTGGTGGATATGGATTGGCATATCACGCAGCACCCTGACGGACGCAGCGGCTGGACCGGCTACACCTGGAACAAAGAACTGTTTCCCAACTACAAACAGTTTTTGAAAGACATTCACAAGTACAACCTGAAAACCGCTTTGAATTTGCATCCGGCAGAAGGTGTCCGGGATTTTGAGGATATGTATCCCCAAATGTGCAAAGCGCTGGGTCGCCCGGCAGACGGCAGCCCTTGTAAGTTCGACATCCTGGATCCGGACTATATGGAAAAGTACTTTGATGTGATCCACCATCCCTATGAGCGGGACGGCGTGGATTTCTGGTGGATGGACTGGCAGCAGGGCAAGGATTATTGGTGGATCCACCAGCGCAATGTAAACGGGCAGATGCAGGACCCCCGGGAGGTACTGGATCCTCTGTGGCTGTTAAACCATTTGCACATTCTGGACATCTCCCGGAACGGCAAGCGGCCAATGTTCTTCTCTCGCTACAGCGGCCCGGGCAGCCAGCGTTACCCGGTGGGCTTCTCCGGAGATACTGCCATCACCTGGGAATCTCTGGATTTCCAGCCGGAGTTTACCGCTACTTCCTCCAACATTGGCTATGGTTGGTGGAGCCATGATATCGGCGGCCACCACTTTGGCTACCGGGATGACAATTTAACCGCCCGTTGGGTGCAGCTGGGCGTATTCTCACCCATCAACCGTCTGCACTCCACCAGCAATCCCTTTATCAACAAAGAGCCATGGGATTACAACGAAACCACCCAGCGGGTAATGCGCAGCAGCTTAAAGCTGCGCCATCAGCTGTTCCCCTATTTGTACACAATGAACTACCGCACCCACACCCAGTGTAAGATGCTGGTAATGCCGATGTACTACACCCATCCGGAGTGCCAAAGCGCCTATGAGGTGAAGAATCAGTACTGGTTTGGAGACCAGATGATCGTTGCGCCCATTACCCGGAAAAACAGCGCAGGCTCGCTGCTGGGACATACAAGGGCCTGGCTGCCCCAGGGTGTCTGGACGGATTTCTTCACCGGCCGGGTCTATGACGGCTTACAGGGACGGATGCTGGATCTGTATCGCGATGACAAATCCATTCCGGTTTTGTGCAAAGCCGGCGCCATTGTGCCGCTGCAGGCCCACCGCCAGAAGGATAACCGCCTGGGCGGTGCGAAAAAACTGGAAATTATGGTTTTCCCCGGAGCAGACAACACTTTCACCCTTTATGAGGATGCCGGCGACGGGGAGGGCTACCGCCGGGGCGCCAGCGTTACCACCCAAATGGATCTGCGCTATACCGATCAGCAGGCGACCTTTACCATCGCCCCGGCCCAGGGTATGCGTTCGCTGATCCCCCAGGTGCGGCAGTACGCGGTGCTCCTGCGTGGCTTTGCCCAGCCGGAAACCGTTACGGTAGCAGGAAATCCGGCAAAGTTTTCCTACGATCCGTCCACCCACACCATTCGCGTGGAGGCAGAGGCGGCGGTTTCCGAAGGGGTTACCATTTGCGTCAGCGGCAGCGATCTTTGTAACCGCAATACGGATGTTTTGCAGCAGGCGGTGGAGATCCTGAAGCGCAGCCAAACCGGTATGACCTTCAAAGAGGAAGTGTACAATAAGCTGCTCAAGCCCCATCCGGTGTTTGATCGGTTTGTGTCCTCTTTGTATTTCTGCATTTCAACACCCGGGGAACGGGACACCGTTGCCGCCATTATGGAGCTGTACCTGCTGGACCGGGAATACCGCAGATAATTTTGTTAGGGGAGATAGGGCTATATGATACAAACAGTAACCGGTGCGATCTGCAAAAGGAATATGGGTACGGTTCTGATGCACGAACATATTAGTTGTAGATCCCTGGCTTTTGACAGAGCCTTTGGGGAAAATTGGCTCGATCGATCGAAGCTTCGTGATTTGGCTGTAGAAACGCTAAAACGAATGAAACAGCAGTATGGCCTTGGCCTGATGGTTGACGGAACACCGATAGATCTTGCCAGAGATGTATCCCTATTAAGGGAAATCTCGGAACTTTCCGATGTCAAAATTGTTGCATCAACGGGTTTGTACCATTTTCCAACTGTGGAAATTATTAACAACAGCGCAGAGGAAATTGCTGTCTGGATGACAAAGGAATGTACGGACGGCATATATGGCACGGACATTAAGCCTGGGATTTTAAAGTGTGCAACCGGGGGTGAGGGGATAACTGCTGACAACCGGAAGAAACTATCCGCAATGGCGCTCGTACAAAAGGAAACGGACCTGCCATTGTATGTACATTGTGAGCACGCAAATGATGTGGTGTTTTCTCAACTGGATGTGCTGTGTAGCAATGGAGCCGATTCCCGAAAGATCATTATTGGACATACTTCTGTTTGCCATGAAATCCAGTATTTGGAGAGGATTTTGCAGGAAGGCTGTTGCATTTGCATGGACCAGTGCTTTTGGTTTCGTCCTGTTGAGATTGCTCAGTGCCTGGTACAGCTGTGTCAGAAGGGCTATACAGACAAGATTCTATTGTCAAATGATTATTGTATACATAGCGATTTCTGCAACCGACAAAAAACCGGGATAGAGCTGGACGCACAAAAGCATGTGGAAGGACTTGGGTTTGTTCTGGATAAGCTGCGCAGCCTATTTCTGTCCGCTGGGGGTAGTGAGCAGGACTGGAACAAAATGATTTGCCAGAACTCGATCAATGTTCTGGATGTTTGATCAGATGGAGGTGGCGATATGATTTGGGACGGCTATATGAAACCCTTTAAGATCTTCGGAAATCTTTATTTTATCGGCACGGCGCCGGCATCGACCCACTTGATCGATACCACAGAAGGCTTGATACTGATAGATACCGGATATCAGCATTCTCTGTATTTGGTGCTGAACAATCTTTGGGAGCTGGGCTTTTCCCCCTATGACATCAAATACATTTTACATACTCACGGCCATATTGACCACTTTGGGGCCACGAGAGCACTGGTGGAGCTGACCGGCGCAAAAACCTTTCTGGGAAGACCCGACCGGGACTATGCAAACGGAACGGCGGATTTGTCTTATGCCAGGGAACTGGGCATGGAATTCAAAGAGACCTTTGAGCCGGATGTTTTACTGGAAGACGGTGATACCATTTGCCTGGGAAACACCGAAATCACCTGCGTTGCAACACCCGGACATACCCCCGGCGCAATGTCCTATTTCTTCGATGTTACCGACGGCACAGAAACCTTCCGGGCCGGTCTTCACGGGGGTATGGGGATCAACACCCTTTCGGCAAAGTTTCTGAGCAAGTATCATTTGCCCTTTTCCCTCCGGGAGGATTTTTGCAGATCCATGCTGCGGCTCAATGGGGAAAAGGTGGATATTTTTCTGGGGAATCATATGCAGCACAACCGGACAAAAACCAAATACCAACAGCTTTTAGAGGGAAACCCAAAAGCTTTTATTGATCCGGAGGAATGGCAAAAGTTTAATCTGTTCTGCATAGAAAACCTCGAGGATATGGTACTGAAGGAAGAACGCTCCGACAACCAGCCGGGTCCTAAAAGCTGAAGCGGAGGCGCGGCATTTTTGCTGGTGGCCTTTGCCTGCGCGGCTTTGGGAGCGTTTGTGAAAAACAAAGGCAAATTCGATGCCTCGGTACTAAATGCAAAGATCATCGCCATTGGCCTGGTGTGTGGTGTTTGCACCTTCGCTATGAACTTCATCAATCTTAAACTTTCCGGGCTTTTGCCCAGCTAGCTGTTTTCCCGCTGGTAAACGGAAGCGCCATCGTTTTGAGCGCGATCATGTCCGTGGTGCTGTTCCGGGAACGGCTGACAAAGCGGCAGACAGTAGGCTTGGTGGGCGGCATTTTGTCGCTGCTGGCGATCTGCTTTGTGCCCTGATACAAAAAAGGAGTGTATACTATGTGTGAAAAACTGACAATTTGCTACAATGCTTGGATGATCTTTAACGAAAATGACGATTATGATGACCAGATTTTTCAAATAGCCGACAGAGGCTTCAACTGCGTCAGAATTGAAGCCGGCGCAGGCCTTCTGTGGGACAAAGCGGGCAATGTCCGGGACGATGTTCTGATCAGCGCGCCCTTTGGCGAGTATACGAAGTACACCACCTACAAGGTGATCGTCAACAAAAAACGGCTCAATCTGATGGAGCGGCTTTTGCGGATCTGCCGCGCCGCCCAAAAACATAAAGTGAAGGTCGTTCTTTCCAGCTGGTTTTTCCTGCACACCAACTGGTATTGTGAGGAAGCGGACAAGCGGTGGATCTATGATATGTCCACCGAGGAGAAAATGTCCTTCTTTGCAGACCAGTTGAGCCGGATACTGGATGTGCTTAAACAGGAAAACCTGATCGATGTGGTGGCATTTGCGGAAATATTCAATGAATTTGAAGGCTTGCCCTTTGCCCAGAATAGCAACAAGGACAAAGAGCTGTCCGATATGTTAAGATGCCTGCACGAGAAGGAAATCGCAAAGCTTAAAAAGCACCATCCGGATGTGCTGTTTGCCTATGACTCTGTTTCGGCATATGTTCGGGAAGAAATGATTCCCCGCAATATAGATGTGCTGAATTTCCACTGCTACTATCTGTGGCCGGTGTATGAGGCTTTCGAGAAGGATCTGATTCAGTTTTCTCTGGAAGAAATGGAGATTCCCGACAGCACCAGATATTTCCTGAAAGAACAGATCGTAACGGTAAAAGAGGTTGTGGAGGCTATGGACAATTTCCGCTCCGGTCTGGATTGGCCCCGGCGGATCAGCTTGTATCTGTCCATCGACAGCCAAAAGGAAGCGGCGCTGACGGCTATGCTGGATAAGGAATTGGAAGATAATTTTGACCAATATACAGCGCGTTTTCGCAAGGGTATCGATAAGGTCATTGCGACCCATGCTACAGCTGTCCCCAACAGCAAGCTGGTAATGGGCGAGGGCGCGACCTATTGCGCATCACCGACGCTGCTCTTTGAAAGAGATTCCGAGCATTTCTGGAAGGTCCTGAAAGAGCAGATGGTCTATGCCAGGGATAAGGGACTGTGGGGAACAGTGATCACCACCACCCACGCGCCGGAGCGCAGTGCTGCCTGGGATGGCTGTCGGGAGCAGTACCGCCGGCTGAACGGCTTGTTCTTGCAGGATTGACCCAAACACTTCTGCACAAATGACAGAAAAACCGCCTGGGAATTAGGCGGGGTTTCGTAAGACATTATTCGGTTTTGTCCCGGTCTTTTTCCCTTTCACAGCAGAATATCCCCTTGAAATACACAAAGTATTTCTGCACGGCTATTCTTTGCGAAAGAGAAAAATTCCAGCGACAAAACTGCAAAGCACTTCAAAAGCAAAGATTTTTGCCCAAGACAAGAAAAAACACTATGGTAAGGCTGACGCCTACCATAGTGTTTTTGCGCAGTATTGGTTAAAAAGATTGCCTTTTGAAGCGGATACTGTCTTATGAAGCCCCGCCTTTTCCCAGGCGGTGATTTTATAGCTTGTTGACATATTCTTTGATGGCTTCCAGGGACTTGTCGCTGATGGCGTGTTCCAACCGGCAGGCATCCTCGGCGGCGGTTTCTTCGTCCACCCCAAAAGAGGTCAGCAGCCGCTGCAGGATCGTGTGCCGTTCGTAGATCTTCTGGGCGGTGGTCTCGCCCAGCTGGGTCAGGGTGATGTAGCCTTCCTGGCTGACGGTGATGTAGCCGCCCTTCTTCAGCAGGCCCACGGCGCGGCTGACGCTGGGCTTGGAGTAACCCATATGCTCGCTGATATCCACACTGCGTACCGCGCCGGTTTTTTGCAGCAGTACATGAATGGTCTCCAGATACATTTCGCCGGATTCGTGAATGGACATAGCCGCACCTCCTTTTTGCCCATTATACCCTAAATGGGAGCGAAAATCAACTATTGGACTTGTTTTCCGGGAAAAGAGTATGTATAATAAACATATCCTTCCCAAAAGGAGCATCTTTATGGAAAAAGTAATGAAGGTCTTAATGATCGGCAGTTCCTACTGCTACTATTTCTGCGATGAGCTGTATGCCATCGCCCACGCAGACGGCGTGGAAATGAAGATTGCCAATATGTACATCAACGGCGGTTTGATCCGCCAGCATTATGAGCAGCTGACGGAAAACGAGCCACGGTACTGGTACATCGTCAACGACAAAAACGGCAGAGTCCGGCAGACGGAATTTCGGCTGCAGGATGCTCTGGCAGCGGAAGACTGGGATGTGGTCACCAACCAGGAAAGCTACAGCCCCGGCTACGGCATCGTAGACCCCAACGCCAACGACGAAAGCTGCCACTATGCCAAGCTGATGTTTGACTACTGCAAAGACCGTTTTCCCAAGGCACGCCACCTGTGGCAGGCAGTTTGGGCAAAGGAAGTAGGCTTTTTGGGTGCGCCCACCCCGGAAAACCGGGCAAATAACTTTGCGGATGTGGAAGAAGAATACCAGGTGCGCACCAAGGAAAAGCAGACCTTCTGCTATGAGGTCATCCGGGACAACTCCATCCAGGTTTGCAAGGAAAACAATGTAGAAATGATCCCCACCGGCCTTGCCTGGCAGATCGCCAGAGAGGACAGCCGGGTAGGCGACCATCTGTGTATGGAAGACAAGACCCACGACGGTGAAGAGGGCGGCGGCCAGTACTTAAACGCCTGCGTTTGGTATGAGGTGCTGACTGGTCGCAGCTGCATCGGTAACCCCTGGCGTCCGGAATACGATCTTCCCGAGGAGAAATTGATCGCCCTGCAGCAGTGCGCCCATCAGGCGGTGGCTGGTGTTTTCGGCGAGGATTATGCAAAATAAGGAGAGAGACTATGAAACGCTGTCTTTGTTTCTGTTTGGCAATTTTGATGCTTGTGGGCTGCTTTGCCGGCTGCGACAAGGAAACCGAGAAGACCCCCGAAACCACCGAAAAGGTGGAAGACACCCTTCCGGTACTGGAAAAGCAGATTCTGAATGTTTTGATGATCGGCTCTTCCTATAGCTACTATTACTGCGACGAGCTGGCAGCCATTGCCAGAGCCGACGGCCTGAAAATGGAGGTAGGCAACCTCTACATCAGCGGCGGCACTGCCCAGCAGCATTACGAGCAGTTTAGCAAGAATCAGCCTATCTATGAGTTTGTGGTCCACGGCAAGAGTGGCAAGACTACGATCAAGCCTGCCACCATGCAGCAGGCTCTCCAGGGCCGCCCCTGGGAGCTGATCACCATTCAGGAAAGCTATGACCCCGGCTACAATACCTTCTATCCCAATGCCGATGTAAAGACTGCGGACTATGTGAAAAAGACCGTAGAAGAACTGAAAAAGCGGTTCCCGGATGTGGAGCTGGCCTGGCACCAGGTTTGGTCCAAGGAGGTTGGCTTCAAGGGCGCGCTGGTGGCATTGGATGCAGATATTGAAAACTGCGGCATGGACGAGCGCCGTCAGGTCCGCACCAGCGAAAAGCAGCAGGCAGACTACCAGGTGATCCGGGACTGCGCTTTGCAGATCTGCAAGGACAACAAGCTGCCCCGTATCCCCAGCGGTGATGCCTGGCAGCTGGCCAGAGCCCACGAAAAGATCGGCGACAATCTGTGCAAAGAGGATAAGACCCACGAAAACGAAGCGGGCCAGTACTTAAACGGCTGCGTTTGGTACGAGGTGCTGACCAAGAACAGCTGTATCGGCAACACCTTCCGTCCGGAAGGTTTGAGCGAGGAAACCGTTTCCATTTTGCAACAATGCGCCCATCAGGCCGTCGCCGGTGTCTACGGCGAGGACTACGCCAAGCCGGTTGCAAGATAATACCACTGGGGGCGCGCCGTGTTAGCGGCGCGCCCTGTCAAAAAGGAGCGTATCTATGCTTTCGTTTCTTTTCAGCGTCATCGGCGTTGCTATCAAAGTTGCCTTTTATGGCGTTATCTATCTGTATATTGGCATCGTGGAGCTGGGCAAGCTGATGAGTAAACCCTTCTCGCTGCTGCTGAAAACAGGAAAAAGCTTTGCAAAAAAGCACCTGGGCGCAGCTGACCGTTTGGACAGCTGCTTTTGGGCCTTTAACGGCTTTATGCCCTTTTTGCTGTTTGCGGCGGCGCTGATTTTTGCGGTGGTGTCCTTTTGGATCAGCGCGTCTCATTGGGATACAAACGACAATTACCTGATCGATCTGATCTACAACACCACCTTGGGGTCTTTTACCGGCTTTCTCTCCGGCGGCTTGGATTTCACCCCGGCCACCATTGTGGCCATCGCCTTTTCTGGCACGCTGATGCCACTGTGTATGGCCTCCCACGATCCCGAATTTGACAGAGCGCCCTGGTATATCCGGGCGGTGTGCTATACGGTGTATCTGGTGGCCTTTTCCATTCTGGCCCGGCTGCTCACCGGCCTGTTCCAGACAGTGGGCCAGTGGGGTTACAACACCATCGTCAGTCTGTACAACCGCAAGACCGAAGGCTTTTTCGCCACCGCCGGAAAGGTGCTGCCGCTGATTCCGCTGTGCTATGTGGCGCTGCTGCTGTGCTTAATCACCGTTAAGACCTATGCCGAGAGTTTGTTGTTTGGCTTTTTGGGTATGATCGCGCTGTTTTTGGTCGGCTGGCTGCTTTCGCTGCTCCCGGACACCTATCCGTTGCTTGTGCAAATCCTGTCGGCAGTGTCTGTGCTGGGATTGTTTTTCGGACTGGATATCTTGCAGGGAAAAGCGGTGGACCGGTTTGGGAAATTTATAGAAGATACAAAAAGGGAAGTGTCTTTGGGCATAAAATAAAACGCAGGGTGAAAGCAGCCCCAAAGCCGCCAACCGTCAAAATGCAAGTTTTCACGATTTTAGCTTTCTCAAAGCCTTCCCCTTGAGGGGACACCCCAGGGGGACAGCACAGCGGTGGATGAGGTGCAAAAAGCTTGCTGCGCAAGGCATTTTGACTTACTGCACAACTCGCACTCTACCGTACCATATGTACGCTGACGAGTGCGAGTTGCTTGTCTTGACGGCTTTATGGCCGCTTTCGGCTGCCATAGGCTTTGATAAAATAAAACGCAGGGCGTTTGCCCTGCGTTTTTGCTTTGGACATTACTGCATGCCCTGCTCGTAAGCCTCAATCATCTTCTTGACCATCTGGCCGCCGACGGAGCCTGCCTCCCGGGAGGTCAGGTGGCCGTTGTAGCCGTTGGTCAGGTTAACGCCGACTTCCTGGGCAGCCTGCATCTTGAAACGGTCCATAGCTTCCCGTGCCTGGGGAACATTGATCTGGTTGTTGTTCTTCATATCAAACACCTCTTTTTCTTTTTTGACGGAAGAATCCGTCGCAAGGCTAGTTTTGCCGAAAGACCAGGAAAAACACATAGTTTTTTTCGGTAATTTACGCAAAATCTGGAAAAACCATTTAGTAAATGCCGCTTGATTTTCCGGAAAGAACTGGGTATAGTATAGAAAAAACCAACAACTGTTTTCAGAAGGGATGAAAAATATGGATCTTTGCAAGGCTGTTTTAGGCATTGAGCTGGGCTCTACCCGGATCAAGGCGGTGCTCATCGACGAAAACCATCTTCCGGTGGCAAGCGGCAGCTATTCCTGGGAAAACGATCTGGTGGACGGTGTTTGGACATATCCCCTGGAGAAGGCAGTGGCCGGTGTCCGCGCCTGCTACAGCAGTTTGCGGCAGGATGTGGAAAAACGCTACGGTCAAAAGCTGCACCGTGTTGCCGCCATCGGCATCTCCGGTATGATGCACGGTTATCTGGCCCAGGACAAAGACGGAAACCAGCTGGCGCCCTTCCGTACCTGGCGCAATACCATGACAGCGGCGGCTGCCACAGAGCTGACGGAGCTGTTCCGGTTCAACATTCCCCAGCGCTGGTCCGTGGCCCATTTGTATCAGACCATCTTAAACGGCGAGCCTCATGTCAAGGACATCGCCCGGCTGACCACCCTCAGCGGCTATATCCACGGCCTGCTCACCGGAGAGAATGTGATGGGCGTCTGCGAAGCCTCCGGTATGTTCCCTTATGATGATGCCACCGGTGATTTTGACGCGGCTTGTCTGGAAAGCTTTGACCGGCTGACCGCGCACTACGGTTTTCCCTGGAAGCTTAAGGATATTCTGCCCAGAGTGCTCCGGGCCGGTGAGCCGGCAGGTGTGCTGACGGCAGAGGGCGCGGCACTGCTGGACGAAAGCGGTACGCTGGAAGCAGGAATTGCTATGTGTCCTCCCGAAGGCGATGCCGGTACCGGTATGGTGGCTACCTGCGCGGTTGTGCCGGGCACAGGCAGTGTTTCTGCCGGTACATCTGCATTTTCTCTGCAGGTGCTGGAGCGGCCGCTGAAAAACTATTACCCGGAGATCGATGTGGTAGCGACCCCCTCCGGAAAGCCGGTGGCCATGGCCCACACCAACACCTGTACATCGGAAATTGATGCCTGGGTCGGCCTCTTTGCCGATACCGCAAAGACCATGGGCTGGGATGTGGATATGAACGCGCTGTATACTACGCTGTTCCGCAAAGCCCTGGAAGGCAAGCCGGATTGCGGCGGTATTATTTCCTTCAACTATTTTGCCGGTGAGCCTCTGACGGACACCCCCACAGGTCGTCCTATGGTGGTGCGTCTGCCGGAGAGCAAGCTGAACACCGCTGACTTTATGCGCTCCCAGCTGTACGGCGCCATCGCCACCTTGAAGATCGGTATGGATATGCTTCGCCGGGAGGAGCAGGTGGAGTCGGAGAAGCTGTTGGGACACGGTGGCTTCTTCAAGACCGCCGGTGTCGGTCAGCAGATTTTGTCCGATGCGCTGAATGTGCCCATCACCACTATGGAGACTGCCGGTGAGGGCGGCCCCTGGGGTATGGCGCTGCTGGCTGCCTATATGTGCAACAAGCAACCGGGAGAAACCATGGAGCAGTATCTGTGCGATCGGGTGTTCCGGGAGGCCAAGAGCTGCGTTATGGAGCCGGATAAAGCCGGTGTGGAAGGCTTTGCCGCCTATCTGCAGCGTTATGAAGCTGCGCTGGCTGCCCAAAAAGCCGCCGGCAGTATGCAGTAATAAACAATATCCCCCTCCGACAGGAGGGGGACTTTTTATAGAAGAACATCTTTGTTCGTGCCGTAAAAAATATCGTCGCGGTTGCTGATAAGCTGGAAAAAGGCTTCCAGCCGGAGCCAGTAGTCTGGCACATAGTCCATTTCAAAGGCGTGACCCCAGATGTAGAAGATCTGCGGCTTGTCCGCCTTCATTTCCACAAGCTGCTGACCCAGCTGCATCAGCTTGTCAAAGTCCAGATAAAAGGCCGTAGGATCAAAACGCAGCAGATTGTCCTGCAGGTCGAAGCAATTGTTGGTGGTGATGGTGCGGCTGTATTTGACGCCGGTGTGGTCTTTGATCACCTGGGCTACATGGTCGTTGTTGTTGACACCGCCGCAGGGATATGCCATACCTACTACCTCATAGCCTGCCAGCTCCGACAGCTTCAGCCGGTCGGTCTCCACCTGCTGAATGATCATCTCGTCATCCTCGAACTGGGTGAGGTTTTTGTGGGTGAGGGTGTGAACAGCCACCTCGTGACCTTCGTAAAGAGACCTCACATGCTCCGGGTGGATCTTATAGTGGGCGATGCGCTTTCCCTCCCGGATCAAAAGACCCTTTTGACCCAAAAGTCCGGAGTTGAGGTTGAAAGTACCCTTCAGATTGTACTTGTTCATCAGCTCTATCATACGGATGTCCTGGGTCGTGCCGTCGTCAAAGCTGAAGGTAACCGCTTTCATTTTTCCCTGATCGTAAAAAGCCATCACAAAACCTCCTTTTTTCTTTAGTATATCACGGTAAAAATAAAAGTCAATCCGGAGGGATTTTCTTGTAAAAAACTGTAGAATACTGTATAATGAAAGTAGCTTTTACATTTTTGCTTTCAGGAGGAAACCGTTATGGCCGGAAAGAGAAGCGCAACGCTGGAAAAAGTGTTACAACTTGCGACGGGTTTTGCCGAAAAGTACACCACTGCCCGGATTACCCAGACCCATGTAATGCTGGCATTTTTGAAAATGTACGCTGATACTGGGCTCAAAATGCGTGAAAATGAAGAGTTTAAACGGATTATGCAGGAATTTCCCGTGTCGGAGGCAGACCAGCTTGAAATGATCGACAAGTCCTACACCTGGCTGAAGCAGACTCCGGCGGTCCCGTTCCGGGAGGTGCGCACTCTGCGAAAGACCCTGGAAAGCGCGGAAACCTATGTGCGCCTGGCAGAAGGGGAGCAGATCACCCTGGACCGGCTCATTGGAGAGATCCTGTCTATGCCGTCACCTTTGACCGAGGAGCTTTTTGCGCCCCTTTTCCGGATCTCCCATGTGGTGTCGGACCAACCCTTTGACGAGCTGCTGTTCGATGAAATCTTTGCCCCGGAGGAGGAGCAGCCCCCAGAGCCCATCGCCACTTCCTCCCAGCTGTGGCCGCTGAAAAATCTCCAAAGCAGCCTGCGCCAGGAGGTGTACGGCCAGGACGAGGCCATCAATGCGGTGGTGTCCGGCTGCTTCAATCTGTTTTTGAACGAGGGACAGTCCTTGGGCGACAAGCCCAAGGCCACATTCCTATTTGCCGGCGCGCCCGGTGTGGGTAAGACCCACTTGGCCCAGACCACCGCAAAGGCGCTGCAGCTGCCTTTCCGCCGGTTTGATATGAGCAGCTTTGGCGATAAGGAATCGCCCCTGGAATTTGCCGGTTCGGACAAGGTGTTCCGGGCCAGCCACGAGGGCCTGGTCACCGGCTTTGTCCGCAAGAATCCCAAGTGCGTACTGCTGTTTGACGAGATCGAAAAGGCCCACATCAATGTGATCCACCTGTTTTTGCAGATTTTGGATGCAGGTAAGCTGAAGGACTCCCACACCGGAGAGAATGTACTCTTTGGGGAAACGGTGATCATTATGACCACCAATGCCGGCCGCAGTCTGTACCAGGACCTGGAGCCCGGCTCTCCCATGCCCAACCGTAAGACGGTTGTCAATGCCTTGTCTACCGAGGTCAACCCGGTCACCGGGGAAAAGTTCTTCCCGGAGGCCATCTGTTCCCGGTTTGCATCGGGCAATATTGTGCTGTTTAACCCACTGGGTGTTCAGAGCTTGCTGAAGATCGGCCAGGCGGCCATTGCCCAGAAGGTCGAATTGGTGGAAAAGAAATTCCCCCTGAAGGTGGTTTGCGACAAAAATCTGTGCGCTGCCCTTTTGTTTGCAGAGGGTGGCCGGGCCGATGCCCGTTCTTTAAGCGGCCGCGCCTCCAATTTCATTTCCGCGGTGATCTATAACTGGCTGAAATATGCCTACGAGCGGGATGAGCAGGCTCTGGACAAGACCGAGACTCTGCGTGTCCGCATTCCTGCTCAGGGCGATGCCAAGGAGCTTTTAGAGCCGAAGGGAGCGCAAAACATCCTGCTGTACAGTGAAAATGCCGATGCTTTTAATAATTTTGCATCCAACGAATCCATCCATTTGATGCAGGCAGAGTCTGTGGAAAAGGCGATGGAGTTGGTGCAGGAATATGACATTGCCTTTGCCGTCTGTGATATTTTTGGCGACGAACAGCCTACCTTGAATATTGAAGACACTGCCTCCGAGGGCCGTAAGCTGATGGAAAAGCTGGTGCAAAGCCATGTCCCCACCTATGTATTTTGCTCTCCCAGACGCATTATCAACCAGGAGGAGCGACACGCCCTCTTGAAAAACGGCGCAATGGGCTTTGTGGAGCACAACACCAAAAGCGCCATTCAAAGCACCCTGAAGAATCTGTGCCAGCAGGTACATACCGAGACCAAGCTGCGGCAGTTGAGCCGCTCCAAGAAGGTGTTGTCCTTCGACTGTGTCTATAACTGGGAAAAGGGCCGCAAAGCAGGCACCATCGACCTGATGAATCTGCGTATGATCCCGGCCATTGATGCCGAAGACAAGGATGATATTGCCGATCTGTGTATGACCGATACCACCTTTGACGATGTGATCGGCGCAGAGGATGCCAAGGCGGAGCTGAAGGGCTTCATTTCCTATCTGAAAGACCCGAAGCTGTATGCCCGGAATCACATTCCTGCCCCCAAGGGTGTGTTGCTGTTTGGCCCTCCCGGTACCGGCAAGACGATGCTGGCCAAGGCCTTTGCCCACGAATCCGGCGCGGCCTTCATTGCCACCCATGGCAACCAGTTTTTGTCCGGCAAGCCCGGCGGCGGCGCCCAAGAGGTGCGAAGACTCTTTGCAATGGCCCGTAAATATGCCCCGGCAGTGCTGTTTATCGACGAGATCGATATTGTGGCCAGAAGCCGCTTTACCTCCAGTAACGGTGACGATGCAGTCAATGCGCTGCTCAACGAAATGGACGGCTTTTCCACCAATTCCTCCCGGCCGGTGTTTGTGCTGGGCGCGACCAATTTTGATGCAGGCTTTGGCCGGGAGAGCGTCCTGGACAGCGCGCTGCTGCGCCGGTTTGACCGCCGTATCTTTGTGGATATGCCCAATGCGGCAGAGCGCAAAGCCTTCCTGCAGATGCGCCTGAAGGAAAGCAAGCAAGATGTAAGCGACCCGGTTGTGGATAACATCATCTCCCGCAGTGTGGGAATGAGCTTGGCGGAGCTGGAGTCTGTGGTGGACTTCGCGCTGCGCAGTATGGTCCGGGCCGGACAAACGGTGCTGACAGAGCAGCTGTTGAATGAAGCCTTTGAAACCTTCCGCTATGGCGAGCAAGCTTACCAAAATGAGGAGCTTTTGAAGCGTGTGGCCTTCCACGAGTCCGGCCATGCCATTTTGAGCCATCTGGAAGGTCTGCCTCCTTGCTATATTACCATTGCCGGACGGGGCGAGTTTGGCGGCTATAGCTTGTCTGTGGATGAAGAAAGAAGTGTGCAGACCAAAAAGTACCTGCTGGGCCGTATCCGCACTGCCCTGGCCGGCAGAGCGGCAGAGCTGATCGTCTATGGTGACGAGGAGGGTCTGTCCACCGGTGCTGCCAACGATCTGCGTATGGCCACCGAAACGGCTATGCGGATCATCTCCACCTACGGTATGAGCCGGGAGGCCGGTCTGATCAGCGACCCGGACAACAACCGCAAGGAAACCGTTGACCTTTGCAAGCAAATGCTGGACGAGCAAATGGACCGGACCTTGGATGCTCTGCGGCAAAAGGAACAGACCCTGCGCCGCCTGGCACAGGCCTTGTTGGAAAGAAATCACCTGCTGGGCCACGAGCTGGAGGAGATCCTGCAGGAAAAGGAGTAAGGCTATGACATTAATCGAATCCTTTGACAGCTCTCCGCTGCAAAACATCGCCGAATGTCTGGCCATCGTGCCGGAAAAACTGATCCTGGTGGGCAGCAAAGCGCAGCTGGACGGTGGTATAAAACACTACGAAAAGCTGCTGCAAGATTGGAAACTGCCCACAAAAGTGGCTGCGCACCCCATGGAAAGCACAACCTTTGCGGATGTGCGGAGGGAATTTGAGCAGCTGATTCAAAATAATGCGCCCTGCGCCATTGATGTGTTCGGCGGTAATGAGCTGCATCTGGCGGCGGCTGGCGCGGCCTTTGACAAGCTGAAGGAACGCTGCCCGGTGACCTTGCAAAAGATGGATATGCAACAGGGCGCTGTGGTGCGCGTAGACGGACAGCAGCCTATTGTGGTGGGGAAAAAGCCCCGTCTGACGGTGCAGCAGTCGGTGGAGATCTATGGCGGCAAGGTGTGCTCTGTGGGCAACCAGGCGGTGGAGCAGTACGACTCCCAGGACATCCGGGCTCTGTGGGAAATTGCCGGAAAGGACCCGGGCAGCTGGAATAAAAAGCTGCACACGCTGAATTTCTTTGAGGGCCGCAACAATCAGCACGGAAACGATCTGACGGTAGAGGTGGATGTGTATTGCGATTGCGGCGGTCTGGAAGATCCGGCAGAAAGCCGGGAGATCTTCCGCCAGACCATTGACCAGCTCAAGCAGGGCCGGGTGATCACCGTCCAGGAAAGCCGGAACGGTTACTATCGCTATCGGTATAAAAACCAACTGGTACGCACCGCTCTGAAAAAAGAGGGAAATGTGCTGGAATACAAGACCTTTTTCGAGGCCCGGGAGAGCACCGCTGACGGGAAACTGCTGTTTAACGATTGCGCGATTGGTGTTATGCTGGACTGGAACGGCGATGCGGAGGGACAGACCCACAACGAGATTGATGTTGTGGCGATGCACGGCGCTGTGCCGGTATTCATCTCCTGCAAAAACGGCACCATCGACGATGAGGAGCTGTATAAGCTGAACTCTGTCGCCTTGAAGCTGGGCGGTGAATTTGTGAAAAAAGTGCTGATCGCAACGGATTTCGAGCCGCCCAAGGAAAAGACCAAGCAGGCGGTGATCCAGCGGGCCAAGGATATGGGTGTGGTGTTCGAGCCGGATGCGGCCCAGCTTTCGACCGAAGGCTGGAATCAGCTTTTCCAAAAAATTCTAAAATAACTACCTGCATAAAACATCGGAAAAAGCACAAACTGACGGTGGACAGAAACGATACATTTTGCTATGACGATGGCAAAAATGCTTCCAATCTGTCAAGTGTATCACCGGTAAGATGCGAAAAGGCAGATAAATTCCAACTTATTTGACGAAATGATGAAGAATATATCTGCCGGTACATAAAGGCCGCCCTTGTAAAGGGCGGCTTTTTGTGGTATGATAGGCCCAGAAAATACAGGAGGAAACCATATGCAGATACCTGTGCAGGCCCTGCAGTTCCAAATTGCCGGCAAACCGGTCCTTTGTAAGCAGTGGGGCAG